>NZ_OEQB01000017.1 GCF_900240295.1 Megasphaera vaginalis (ex Bordigoni et al. 2020) | reverse complement strand
GACAACGTAAGTGCTTTTCGCTTATTCTGGCACTGCTTCCCTGCTTATTCTTCGATTTCCGATACGACGCCGGCTCCGACGGTACGGCCGCCTTCCCGAATAGCGAATCGAAGTCCTACTTCAATCGCGATCGGCGTGATCAACGACACGTCCATCTTGATATTGTCTCCCGGCATGCACATTTCCGTGCCTTCCGGCAACTGGATAACTCCCGTTACGTCTGTCGTCCGGAAATAGAACTGCGGACGGTAGTTCGTGAAGAACGGCGTATGACGGCCGCCTTCATCTTTCGTCAAAACGTATACTTGCGCTTTGAATTTCGTGTGCGGATGGATCGATCCCGGTTTCGCCAATACCTGTCCGCGCTGAATTTCTTTGCGGTCTACGCCGCGCAGCAGCGCGCCGATGTTGTCTCCCGCTTCTGCCAGATCCAACAGTTTCCGGAACATTTCTACGCCCGTTACGACTGTCGTCTTTAATTCTTCCTGCATCCCTACGATTTCTACCGAGTCCCCGACTTTTACGGTTCCACGTTCTACACGTCCCGTCGCTACCGTGCCGCGGCCGGTAATCGTGAATACGTCTTCTACCGGCATCAGGAACGGTTTGTCCGTCGGGCGGTCCGGTGTCGGAATGTAGTCATCAACAGCCTGCATCAGGTCCAGTATGCTCTGTTCCGCTTTTTCGTCCCCTTCCAGGGCTTTCAGCGCCGAGCCCACGACGATAGGAATATCGTCGCCCGGGAAATCATAAGAGCTCAACAGTTCCCGTACTTCCATTTCTACGAGTTCGATCAGTTCCGGGTCATCTACCTGGTCGGCTTTATTCAAATATACAACCATGGCCGGTACCCCTACCTGACGGGCCAGGAGGATATGTTCCCGCGTTTGCGGCATCGGGCCGTCCGCCGCGCTGACAACGAGAATCGCGCCGTCCATCTGTGCGGCGCCGGTGATCATGTTCTTGACGTAGTCGGCATGCCCCGGGCAGTCTACGTGTGCATAGTGACGCGTTTCCGTCTGGTATTCTACGTGCGCCGTATTGATCGTAATCCCTCGTTCCCGTTCTTCCGGTGCTTTATCGATATTGGCATAGTCGGCGAATTCGGCAAAGCCTTTCTTCGACAATACCTTGGTAATTGCTGCCGTTAATGTCGTTTTGCCATGGTCTACGTGGCCGATCGTTCCAATGTTAACATGCGGTTTGGTTCTTTCGTATTTTTCTTTAGCCATTTT
>NZ_OEQB01000016.1 GCF_900240295.1 Megasphaera vaginalis (ex Bordigoni et al. 2020) | reverse complement strand
GCGTCCTCAAAGAATCGGTCCCCCAGCCACTCCCGCGGAACGCCTAAGTACGTCGAATGGTGAACCAATCTGTCGGGATCATCAAAGAGTTTCTCTTCATTGACCCAGTTATTTTGGCTCTTCGGCGGGTTAAATGAGCAGAACTCCCAGAAGACAGGACCGCCACGCAGCAGCGACTGGTTCAAGTTGCGGATTTCTTCCATGCCGCTAAACTGATCCAGCTCCTCCAGCCAGCAGATACCGACATACCCAAACGGCAATTTGATGGACTTGATCTTCTGTGGATCATCTACACCGAAAAACAGAATCTTCTGCCCGGTTTTCTTATAGGTAATCTCGTGCGGGCTCGTCTTGAACCTGAACTTACTGGTAAGCCCCAGCGCGTCAATGCCCCACTGCATTTGCGGGTAGACGCTATTCTTGATAGTGTTGCCCACTTTACGCAGCACCACGGCGTGACAGCCCGGATTCTTAATCAAGAGCTGCGGAATCTCCAGGCTCATCGCCGACGACTTCGTGCTGCCGCGCCCGCCTTCCAGCCAGTAGTACGTGTGGCCATGGCTCTTGATGTCGCGGTGCAGCCCCCAGAAGTGAGGCGCTACGATATTACTCAACCTGACTGTCTTCATGTGCTTCCTCTCCTACATCATCAACAATCTGGACGTTATCGTCGGCGTCCTGGGCCGTGGCTTTTACTTCCTGCTCCAGTTTCGCCAGCCGCAGCTTCTGCTCTTTTGCATCCATTTCTGTCGGGTATCGCTTGAGCAGCTGCTTCCCCGCCTCAATTCGGTCCCGGACGGAGGGCGCTGTTTCGAGGGTCCTCGCCTTGCTACAGCCCTCACCGGTTCCTTCCACCATGACATGAGGCTCCGGCACCTGCCCGCGCAGCGTCGCCGTCAGAAATTTCAGCACTTCATCCGCTTTGGCGATCCGCGCGTCTTCCAGCACCTTGAGCCGCTCTGCGATAGCCGCCTTGACCGTAGGTTTTCGCAGGTTTTCCCGCCCTGTGGCATCCGCGTTTTCAAGCTTGTATCCTGCCCGCCTCGCTGCCTCGCTGGCATTCCCGGTCTCAATGTAATAGTCCACAAACCGTCGTTGTTTTTCTGTCAATGCCATCTACACGTTCACCACCTCCGGCAACGAAAAAAGGAACCCGCCACCAGTTCGAGGCCCACACACAGACTGGCAACTAGGTTCCTTTATCGCAACTCTTCATGCTACTATTATACGCCTTTCAATAGTGCACTTCTATGCACTCTTTCAAAAGCTTTCAATGCTTCGCCGTGGAGCCCAAAAATACCTCGCCAGCTATAGTGCATATCAAACGCAATGGTTTCCCAGCGGTCACAGTTGATGTACCGCGCGTACAACACGGCTTGCTGATGTTCATCAGGAAGCGCCCGGATCATCGTCTTGGCTTCTTCCCGCATATCAATCAGTACATCCCACTCCGCATTGACTTTGTCGAAATATTTCTCTAGGCGGATATAGCTGTCCGCCAGGTCTGCGTGTCTGGACCCGGACACCTTTTCTGCCAGACTGGCCGCTTTCAGGGATACAATATCCGCTTTGACGGCAGCCAGCTCCTTTTCCACCTGCTTAACAATCTGGTTCTGCCGCCGGATGCGGCTCAGGTACTCTTTAGCCGTCATTATTTCTCCCCTTTCTGTAGAAATTCCACCCGAATCCGATAGCCGCACACTTCGGCCAGTATCAATA
>NZ_OEQB01000015.1 GCF_900240295.1 Megasphaera vaginalis (ex Bordigoni et al. 2020) | reverse complement strand
GCGAAAGCGACACGGCCGCCGCGAAGGCCGCCGCGCCGCCGTCTTGAAAGCCCAGAGCCAGCAGCAGCGGCAGTGCCAGACAGGCGGCGCAGGTACAGGCCACATTGCCCAGAACCCGGGCTACAATCCGACTATTCATCGACTCGCCCCCTCACCAGCGGTGACGTAGCTGATGCAAGCCCGTCTGTACCATGATAAAGAAGGAGAAGATCTCGATCCGCCCCAGAATCATCAAAAAGCTGCAATATATCTTCGTCCATACGGGCAGCGCCGAAAAATCGGCGACGCCGTACAAGTCGGCAGTCGAACCGACACTGGAAAGACAACCGGCGGCGATGCCCATCGCCTGCAGCGGCGTCAGTCCGGAAACGGAAATGACGAGCATCGAGACGAAGAAAACGACGATAAAAAGGAAAAAAAAGCTGAGCACGTGACCGATGACCCTGGCGGGAACGGCGTTGCCGTCGATCTTGACGGTAACGACCATTTTCGGATGCAGCGTCCGCAGCATTTCCTGCGCCGCCATTCGGGCCAAAATCAGCAGCCTGACCACGCGCAGGCCGCCTGTGGCCGAGCCGATACAGCCGCCGGCAAAAACGAGAAGAAAGAGGATAAGCCGGTCAAACTCCGGCCAACGCGGCAGCTCAACGGCCATAAAGCCGCTCGTGCTGATAAAGGAAACGACGTGAAAAAAGCCGTAGCGCACGCTGTCGGCAAAGGAATAGACGCCGCCGTGCCAGAGGTGCAGCGACACGAGCGTACCGGCCGCGAACAACAGCGTCACGAAAGCGCGCAGCTCCGAATTGGCGAATACGGACTTCCACTCATGGCGCCGGACGCCCTTCCAATACAACAGAAAATTGCCGCTGGCCAAAGTCATGGCCGCCATGGCGGCGAGTTCCAGAAAGATATTGTCGTTATGCAGGAAATCAAAGGCGCTGTCGCCGCCGCTCGTCGAGACTGTCATCAAAGCCCGCGTCACCGCTTCGAAAGGCGCCAGACCGGCGACGGCGAAGAGCGCGACCGTCACGGCCGTAAGGCCCAAATAGATCTTCCCTGCCTGTACCGCCGACGAGTGCATCCGCCGCACGACGGGGCTGAAATCCAAATACTGCTGCGCCGTGACGGCCATGCCGAAAGTACCGCTGACCTGGGGAATGACGGTGACGAAAAGAATGAGAAAATTCAACCCCCCCATCCATTCCATCAGGCGATGCCAGAAAAGGAGCGAAAGGGGCTGCACCGTCCCGGCAGGCAGACAGCTCGTGCCGGTCGTCGTATAGGCCGCAATGCTCTCAAAAAAAGCGTCAACCCAAGGCAGCTCTTCCGCCATACAGTACGGGAGCATACCGATACAGCCGAGCAGGATCCAGACGAGAACCATATAGCTGGCCCCTTCGCCGACGCCGATCTGCCGTTTATGGCGCCGGCCGGCATAGGAAAAAAGCAGCCCCAAAGCGACGGCGGAAAGAAAGGACGGTCCAAAATACAGGACCGCCGGTTCCCGCCACCACAGGGCCGCAGCGAAAGGAACGAGCAGGACGATGCCGTTCAGCAGCGCAATCCGGCCCAGCAAAAAAAGGACGACAGCCGTACTCATGGCTCTTCCCTGCCTTTAAAGAAAGAAATGACCTTCTTCGCGTGCTCCGTCTGGATGAAGAGAACGGCCCGGTCTCCCGGCAGGAGAACGGTGCTGCCGTTCGGTATATGCGCTTCGTCATCGCGGACGTAGGCGCAGACCAGACCTTCCTGCGGCACCCGAACATCCATCAGCCGCCTGCCCGCCACCGGCGCGCCTTCTTGCACGATAACTTCCACCGCCTCCGCCTTATTACCCTCGAGGAGAGAAACGGCGACGACGCCGCCGCGCCGGGCAAAGGCCAGGACCTCGCTGGCCGACAGCAGCCGTGAAGAGAGAACGATATCGACGCCGACCTTCTCCATGAGATCGATGTACTCGATGCGGGCCACGCGCACAATCGTCCGCTGCGCGCCCAAATGCTTGGACAAAAGCGCCAGCATCAGATTCAGCTTGTCATCATCGGTAAGACAGATGACGACGTCGGCGTCGGCGATCCCTTCCTGTATGAGCAGGTCGATATCGGTGCCGTCGCCGCAGATGGCGAGACCGCTCCCCAACTTCTCCGCAGCCATGCGGCACCGTTCCGTGTCCTTGTCGATAACCTTGACCATGACGCCCTGTTCATCGAGCATCGCCGCCAGCGAACGGCCTGTCCGGCCGACGCCGATGATCATCGCCCGCGACGGCTTCTTCGTATCGCTTTGGATAAAATTTTTGCTGAATTTTTCGATCTCCGCCGGATCACCGATGAAGTACGCGTTATCATGAGGCAGAAGACGGTCGTCGCCATGGGGGATGATCATGCGGTGATCGCGAAAAATCATGCCGGCGAGAACGCCCGGCGGCAGCTCCAGCTCCTTAAAAGGCGTATTGATCAGCGGCGAATGACGGCGCACCTTCGTTTCAAAAAGCCGCACCTTGCCGTACGCGAAATCTTCCACATTCAGCGCCGCCGGCGTCATCAGAATGCGGTTGATTTCACGAGCCGTAATCAACTCCGGATTCAGCATCAAGTCGATATCGAAATTCTCTTTCAGATAATCCTTCGCCTCCGACAAAAACTGCATATCGCGAATCCGTGCCGCCGTATAGGTAATGCCGTGCTTCTTGGCCAGAATACAGGCGACCATATTGGTTTCGTCGCCGGCCGTAACGGCGACGAGGATATCGGCGCCGCGGATATCGGGATCATTCATCGTGATCGGGCTGGCGCCGTTAGCCAGAATCGTCAGGACGTCAAGGGTGTTCTTGACGGCCTCGAGCCGTTCTTCGTCATGATCGACGACGACGACGTCAAACTGTTCGTTCGACAACAATTCGGCAATGCTGTACCCCAACTTGCCGGCACCGATGATTACTATGCGCACTTTCTTTCCCTCCTGCTCCGTAAGAGACCGCTCTGTGAATATACCTATCATACACTGTTTGCCGTCTTTTTTCCAGTTTCTGCCGCCGCGCAGTTACGCGCCCGTTATCTTGTGATGCGTCCGTATATGTGATAAAATAAATTGTTTAAATTACGCAGCGCGTATCTGCGCATCTCGCCGCGCGGATACGACGCGAACATTCTCTGTCTAAAAGGGGTAATCATGGCTAATAAATTTGTTGCCGGCACGCTGATCCTGACTTTGTCCGGCTTCGTCGTCAAGGCGATCGGCAGTATCAACTGGATCATTTTATCGCGAATTCTCGGCGGTGAAGGCATCGGCATCTATCAGATGGCCTTTCCCATCTACCTGCTGGCCCTGGAAGTATCCAGCGCCGGCCTTCCCATTGCCATCTCCATCATCACGGCCGAGAAAGCCGCCAAAGAAGACTACGCCGGAGCGCAGCGCATCTTCAACGTCTCTTTGACGCTGCTCTGTTCGACGGCCCTCTTGCTCAGCATCGCCGTCTTTTTCGGCTCCCGCCTTCTCATCGATTACCAGATCATCCGCGAAAGCAGAGCCTATTACTCGCTCATCGCTCTTTCGCCGGCCATTTTCTTCACGACCATTATCGCCGGTTACCGCGGCTACCTGCAAGGCTGGCAGCAAATGACGCCGACGGCGTTGTCGCAGATCGTCGAACAACTCGTCCGCGTCGGCGTCATGCTCGGCTTCGCCTATCTGCTCCTGCCTTACGGCCTCGACTATGCCGCCGGCGGCGCCAGCCTCGGCGCCGGCGC
>NZ_OEQB01000014.1 GCF_900240295.1 Megasphaera vaginalis (ex Bordigoni et al. 2020) | reverse complement strand
GTAATCAGCAACTTCCTATCCTCCCAGGGGGCCTCCCCCCAAGTACGTTCGGCGTTTGTAGGCTTAACTGCTGTGTTCGGTATGGGAACAGGTGGATCCCTACAGCTATCGTCACTGAATTCCTCTCGCCGTCTATTTGTCCTCCAACGGCTCCTTCCGTACCCTGACAACTACATTGAAAAGCATATCCATGCCCTTATCTATCCCTACGCTTCTTCTCTTTAAGTCAAGTCCTCGGCCGATTAGTACCGGTCCGCTCCGTACATCACTGTACTTCCACTCCCGGCCTATCTACCATGTCGTCTTCATGGGGCCTTACTGACTTGCGTCATGAGAAACCTCATCTTTAGGCTGGTTTCACGCTTAGATGCTTTCAGCGTTTATCCGTCCCGAACGTAGCTACCCAGCTGCACACCTGGCGGTATGACTGGTACACCATTGGTTCGTCCACTCCGGTCCTCTCGTACTAGGAGCAGCCCCTTTCAAGTTTCTTCCGCCCGCGATGGATAGGGACCGAACTGTCTCACGACGTTCTGAACCCAGCTCGCGTACCACTTTAATGGGCGAACAGCCCAACCCTTGGGACCTACTTCAGCCCCAGGATGTGATGAGCCGACATCGAGGTGCCAAACCTCCCCGTCGATATGGACTCTTGGGAGAGATAAGCCTGTTATCCCCAGGGTAGCTTTTATCCGTTGAGCGATGGCAATTCCACTCTCTACCACCGGATCACTAAGCCCGACTTTCGTCCCTGCTCGACCTGTCCGTCTCGCAGTCAAGCTCCCTTCTGCCTTTGCACTCTTCGCGCGGTTTCCGTCCGCGCTGAGGGAACCGTTGGGCGCCTCCGTTGCTTTTTCGGAGGCGACCGCCCCAGTCAAACTGCCCGCCTGAGACTGTCCGAAGATTTGTTACATCTCTCGTTAGAATTTCAATAAAACAAGGTTGGTATCCCACCGTCGGCTCCCTGCATACTGGCGTACGCAGTTCTCCGCCTCCCAACTATCCTGTACATCTTCTACCAAAATCCAATCTCAGGTTACAGTAAAGCTCCATGGGGTCTTTCTGTCCAGTCGCGGGTAACCTGCATCTTCACAGGTACTTCAATTTCACCGGGTCCCTCGTTGAGACAGTGCCCAAATCGTTACACCTTTCGTGCGGGTCGGAACTTACCCGACAAGGAATTTCGCTACCTTAGGACCGTTATAGTTACGGCCGCCGTTTACTGGGGCTTCAATTCTCTGCTTCGCTTTACAGCTAACACGTCCTCTTAACCTTCCAGCACCGGGCAGGTGTCAGCATCTATACTTCAGGTTTCCCTTTCGCAGACGCCTGTGTTTGTGGTAAACAGTCGCTTGGGCCTCTCTTCTGCCACCCTCTCATGCTCCGCGCGTTTCTGCGCCTCACACTTACAGGGTTATCCTTTTCCCGAAGTTACGGATACATTTTGCCGAGTTCCTTAACGAGGGTTTTCCCGCGCACCTTAGAATTCTCTTCTTGCCTACCTGTGTCGGTTTTGGTACGGGCGGCTGCGTTCTCACTAGAAGTTTTTCTTGACAATAGAGTCCCGGTTCCTTCACTTCTGTTTCCAGAAGCTCCCCATCACGTCTCGGCTTTCAGCTCTACGGTTTTTCCTGTAAAGCAACCTACCTGCTTGGACATGCTCTTCCAATCGCATGCGAACTTTCCTTCTTGTGTCACTCCTTCGCTCAAGCAAACGCCGCCGGTGCAGGAATTTCAACCTGCTGTCCATCTCCTATGCGTCTTCGCCTCGGATTAGGTCCCGACTTACCCTGGGTCGACGATCGTTGCCCAGGAACCCTTAGGCTTTCGGTGGAACGGATTCTCACCGTTCTTTTCGCTACTCATACCGGCATTCTCTCTTCCTGCCTGTCCAGCTGTCCTTCCGGTCAGCCTTCGCCCATGCAGGAACGCTCCCCTACCCATGTATGTTTCCATACATGCCAAAGCTTCGGTTCCGTACTTAGCCCCGGTCATCTTCGGCGCAGAGTCTCTCGACCAGTGAGCTATTACGCACTCTTTTAATGGTGGCTGCTTCTGAGCCAACATCCTGGTTGTTTTCGAAACTCCACATCCTTTGCCACTTAGTACGGCATTCGGGACCTTAGCTGTTGGTCTGGGCTGTTTCCCTCTTGACTACGGGTCTTATTACTCGCAGTCTGACTCCCATGCATAAGTATAGCCATTCGTAGTTTGATTAAGTTCGGTAGCCGGATAGGCCCCTACCTCGTTCAGTGCTCTACCGCCTATACTCTTTTCATGAGGCTAGCCCTAAAGCTATTTCGGGGAGAACCAGCTATCTCCACGTTCGATTGGCATTTCACCCCTATCCACACCTCATCCAAAAGCTTTTCAACGCTCACTGGTTCGGTCCTCCACACATTTTTACCTGTGCTTCAACCTGGGCATGGATAGATCACTGTGGTTTCGGGTCTATTCCATCCAACTCTTCGCCCTCTTCAGACTCGCTTTCGCTGCGGCTCCACATTTCCTGCTTAACCTCGCTGGATGAAATAACTCGCCGGTTCATTCTTCAATAGGCACGCCGTCGCACGCATACGGTGCTTCGACTGCTTGTAGACATACGGTTTCAGGTTCTCTTTCATTCCCCTCCCGGGGTTCTTTTCACCGTTCCCTCACGGTACTATGCGCTATCGGTCCATATCAGTGTTTCGCCTTGGAGGGTGGTCCCCCCTGCTTCCCACTAGATTCCTCGTGTCTCGTGGTACTCTGGATCCTGTCCCAGACATGTCCTTACGCGTACCGGGCTCTCACCGTCTCTGGCGCGGTTTCCCAACCGCTTCCGCTTCGTCTGTGTCTTTGTTGACAGTCCTCAACCCCGGGTCGGTTTCCCGTCCCGGTTTGGGCTCTGCCCCGTTCGCTCGCCGCTACTGGGGGTATCTCTCTTGATTCCTTTTCCTCCGGCTACTTAGATGTTTCAGTTCACCGGGTGCCCTCCCTCTTGCGAGGGTGACAGTACTGCTACTGCCGGGTTGCCCCATTCGGAGACCTGCGGGTCAACGGTTACTTGCACCTCACCGCAGCTTTTCGCAGCTTATCGCGTCCTTCATCGGCTGATATGGCCAAGGCATCCGCCGTACGCCCTTTCTTACTTGACTTTCGTCTCGTTGTATGTTTCGCGTACTCGTCAGTTTCTGCTGACAAGTGGATACTAAGGTTTTCTTTCTCTTCAAAAAAGAGGTTTGTCATTTCTATGCTTTTCTATGCAGTTGTCAAGGTACGGCTGAAAGGTTCTTGGCCTTTCAAAACTAAACAATGCATGTCGAATGGCAGAATGCTCGACCTAGTATAAGGAAACTCGGTTGTTACTTTGCCTTGGCCGAATCAAGATTCGGCCTAAACGATTCACACGGCTGTGTGCGTCGCCTGGCTCCTTCACATCCGGTTCTCTGCTTATCCCTAGAAAGGAGGTGATCCAGCCGCACCTTCCGATACGGCTACCTTGTTACGACTTCACCCCAATCATCGCCCCCACCTTCGACGGCTGGCTCCTTGCGGTTACCTCACCGGCTTCGGGTGTGAATGACTTTCGTGGTGTGACGGGCGGTGTGTACAAGGCCCGGGAACGTATTCACCGCAGTATGCTGACCTGCGATTACTAGCGATTCCTGCTTCATGCAGGCGAGTTGCAGCCTGCAATCCGAACTGGGACTCTGTTTTTGGGGTTTGCTCCGGATCGCTCCTTCGCTTCCCTCTATTAAGAGCCATTGTAGTACGTGTGTAGCCCAAGCCATAAGGGGCATGATGACTTGACGTCATCCCCGCCTTCCTCCGCATTGTCTGCGGCAGTCTCTCCTGAGTCCCCGACACTACTCGCTGGTAACAGAAGATAGGGGTTGCGCTCGTTGCGGGACTTAACCCAACATCTCACGACACGAGCTGACGACAGCCGTGCACCACCTGTTTTCTTGTCTTCCGAAGAAGAAGGGCATATCTCTATGCCGGTCAATCAATGTCAAGGCTTGGTAAGGTTCTTCGCGTTGCGTCGAATTAAACCACATACTCCACCGCTTGTGCGGGCCCCCGTCAATTCCTTTGAGTTTCAACCTTGCGGTCGTACTCCCCAGGCGGGATACTTATTGCGTTAACTCCGGCACAGAAGGGGTCGATACCTCCTACACCTAGTATCCATCGTTTACGGCCAGGACTACCGGGGTATCTAATCCCGTTCGCTCCCCTGGCTTTCGCGCCTCAGCGTCAGTGTTCGTCCAGAAAGCCGCTTTCGCCACTGGTATTCCTCCTAATATCTACGCATTTCACCGCTACACTAGGAATTCTGCTTTCCTCTCCGATACTCTAGTTCAGCAGTTTCCGTCCCCTCACGGGGTTAAGCCCCGCACTTTTAAGACAGACTGACTGAACCGCCTGCGCGCCCTTTACGCCCAATAATTCCGGACAACGCTTGCCACCTACGTATTACCGCGGCTGCTGGCACGTAGTTAGCCGTGGCTTTCTCTTACGGTACCGTCACTACGCATGGGTATTAACCATGCCTACATTCGTCCCGTATAACAGAGTTTTACAACCCGAAGGCCGTCTTCACTCACGCGGCGTTGCTCCGTCAGGCTTTCGCCCATTGCGGAAGATTCCCCACTGCTGCCTCCCGTAGGAGTCTGGACCGTGTCTCAGTTCCAATGTGGCCGTTCATCCTCTCAGACCGGCTACTGATCGTCGCCTTGGTGGGCCGTTACCCCTCCAACTAGCTAATCAGACGCAAACCCCTCCTCCGGCGATAGCATAATGTAGAGGCCATCCTTTCCTCATAAAGTCATGCGGCTCTATGAGCGTATTCGGTATTAGCAGTCGTTTCCAACTGTTGTCCCCATCCGTAGGGCAGGTTGTTTACGCGTTACTCACCCGTTTGCCACTCGATCTCAAAAGAAGCAAGCTTCTTTTCATCTCTCGTTCGACTTGCATGTGTTAAGCACGCCGCCAGCGTTCGTCCTGAGCCAGGATCAAACTCTCCATGATAGTGTATGGAAAGAGCTTGTGCTCATTTCGATATTATTGTTGTCTTACTTTTGATGTCTCAATTTCTTGAGACCTGCACTCTGGCGTTTCATTCGTTGCATTGTTCAGTTTTCAAAGGCCACGCCGCCGTTTGGCGACTCGTTTATCTTACCAAACTATTCCTAGTCTGTCAAGATCTTT
>NZ_OEQB01000013.1 GCF_900240295.1 Megasphaera vaginalis (ex Bordigoni et al. 2020) | reverse complement strand
TGACATTATGGGTCTGCAAGCTGCTTATGCTAATTTGCATACTGACCAAGAACGTGATTACTTCATGCAGCGTTACCATGATGTTATTTCTTCATTTGGAGGTAAAACCTCTTATGACGCTGACAACCGTCCTTTACTTGTCATGCGCTCTAATCTCTGGGCATCTGGCTATGATGTTGATGGAACTGACCAAACGTCGTTAGGCCAGTTTTCTGGTCGTGTTCAACAGACCTATAAACATTCTGTGCCGCGTTTCTTTGTTCCTGAGCATGGCACTATGTTTACTCTTGCGCTTGTTCGTTTTCCGCCTACTGCGACTAAAGAGATTCAGTACCTTAACGCTAAAGGTGCTTTGACTTATACCGATATTGCTGGCGACCCTGTTTTGTATGGCAACTTGCCGCCGCGTGAAATTTCTATGAAGGATGTTTTCCGTTCTGGTGATTCGTCTAAGAAGTTTAAGATTGCTGAGGGTCAGTGGTATCGTTATGCGCCTTCGTATGTTTCTCCTGCTTATCACCTTCTTGAAGGCTTCCCATTCATTCAGGAACCGCCTTCTGGTGATTTGCAAGAACGCGTACTTATTCGCCACCATGATTATGACCAGTGTTTCCAGTCCGTTCAGTTGTTGCAGTGGAATAGTCAGGTTAAATTTAATGTGACCGTTTATCGCAATCTGCCGACCACTCGCGATTCAATCATGACTTCGTGATAAAAGATTGAGTGTGAGGTTATAACGCCGAAGCGGTAAAAATTTTAATTTTTGCCGCTGAGGGGTTGACCAAGCGAAGCGCGGTAGGTTTTCTGCTTAGGAGTTTAATCATGTTTCAGACTTTTATTTCTCGCCATAATTCAAACTTTTTTTCTGATAAGCTGGTTCTCACTTCTGTTACTCCAGCTTCTTCGGCACCTGTTTTACAGACACCTAAAGCTACATCGTCAACGTTATATTTTGATAGTTTGACGGTTAATGCTGGTAATGGTGGTTTTCTTCATTGCATTCAGATGGATACATCTGTCAACGCCGCTAATCAGGTTGTTTCTGTTGGTGCTGATATTGCTTTTGATGCCGACCCTAAATTTTTTGCCTGTTTGGTTCGCTTTGAGTCTTCTTCGGTTCCGACTACCCTCCCGACTGCCTATGATGTTTATCCTTTGGATGGTCGCCATGATGGTGGTTATTATACCGTCAAGGACTGTGTGACTATTGACGTCCTTCCCCGTACGCCGGGCAATAATGTTTATGTTGGTTTCATGGTTTGGTCTAACTTTACCGCTACTAAATGCCGCGGATTGGTTTCGCTGAATCAGGTTATTAAAGAGATTATTTGTCTCCAGCCACTTAAGTGAGGTGATTTATGTTTGGTGCTATTGCTGGCGGTATTGCTTCTGCTCTTGCTGGTGGCGCCATGTCTAAATTGTTTGGAGGCGGTCAAAAAGCCGCCTCCGGTGGCATTCAAGGTGATGTGCTTGCTACCGATAACAATACTGTAGGCATGGGTGATGCTGGTATTAAATCTGCCATTCAAGGCTCTAATGTTCCTAACCCTGATGAGGCCGTCCCTAGTTTTGTTTCTGGTGCTATGGCTAAAGCTGGTAAAGGACTTCTTGAAGGTACGTTGCAGGCTGGCACTTCTGCCGTTTCTGATAAGTTGCTTGATTTGGTTGGACTTGGTGGCAAGTCTGCCGCTGATAAAGGAAAGGATACTCGTGATTATCTTGCTGCTGCATTTCCTGAGCTTAATGCTTGGGAGCGTGCTGGTGCTGATGCTTCCTCTGCTGGTATGGTTGACGCCGGATTTGAGAATCAAAAAGAGCTTACTAAAATGCAACTGGACAATCAGAAAGAGATTGCCGAGATGCAAAATGAGACTCAAAAAGAGATTGCTGGCATTCAGTCGGCGACTTCACGCCAGAATACGAAAGACCAGGTATATGCACAAAATGAGATGCTTGCTTATCAACAGAAGGAGTCTACTGCTCGCGTTGCGTCTATTATGGAAAACACCAATCTTTCCAAGCAACAGCAGGTTTCCGAGATTATGCGCCAAATGCTTACTCAAGCTCAAACGGCTGGTCAGTATTTTACCAATGACCAAATCAAAGAAATGACTCGCAAGGTTAGTGCTGAGGTTGACTTAGTTCATCAGCAAACGCAGAATCAGCGGTATGGCTCTTCTCATATTGGCGCTACTGCAAAGGATATTTCTAATGTCGTCACTGATGCTGCTTCTGGTGTGGTTGATATTTTTCATGGTATTGATAAAGCTGTTGCCGATACTTGGAACAATTTCTGGAAAGACGGTAAAGCTGATGGTATTGGCTCTAATTTGTCTAGGAAATAACCGTCAGGATTGACACCCTCCCAATTGTATGTTTTCATGCCTCCAAATCTTGGAGGCTTTTTTATGGTTCGTTCTTATTACCCTTCTGAATGTCACGCTGATTATTTTGACTTTGAGCGTATCGAGGCTCTTAAACCTGCTATTGAGGCTTGTGGCATTTCTACTCTTTCTCAATCCCCAATGCTTGGCTTCCATAAGCAGATGGATAACCGCATCAAGCTCTTGGAAGAGATTCTGTCTTTTCGTATGCAGGGCGTTGAGTTCGATAATGGTGATATGTATGTTGACGGCCATAAGGCTGCTTCTGACGTTCGTGATGAGTTTGTATCTGTTACTGAGAAGTTAATGGATGAATTGGCACAATGCTACAATGTGCTCCCCCAACTTGATATTAATAACACTATAGACCACCGCCCCGAAGGGGACGAAAAATGGTTTTTAGAGAACGAGAAGACGGTTACGCAGTTTTGCCGCAAGCTGGCTGCTGAACGCCCTCTTAAGGATATTCGCGATGAGTATAATTACCCCAAAAAGAAAGGTATTAAGGATGAGTGTTCAAGATTGCTGGAGGCCTCCACTATGAAATCGCGTAGAGGCTTTGCTATTCAGCGTTTGATGAATGCAATGCGACAGGCTCATGCTGATGGTTGGTTTATCGTTTTTGACACTCTCACGTTGGCTGACGACCGATTAGAGGCGTTTTATGATAATCCCAATGCTTTGCGTGACTATTTTCGTGATATTGGTCGTATGGTTCTTGCTGCCGAGGGTCGCAAGGCTAATGATTCACACGCCGACTGCTATCAGTATTTTTGTGTGCCTGAGTATGGTACAGCTAATGGCCGTCTTCATTTCCATGCGGTGCACTTTATGCGGACACTTCCTACAGGTAGCGTTGACCCTAATTTTGGTCGTCGGGTACGCAATCGCCGCCAGTTAAATAGCTTGCAAAATACGTGGCCTTATGGTTACAGTATGCCCATCGCAGTTCGCTACACGCAGGACGCTTTTTCACGTTCTGGTTGGTTGTGGCCTGTTGATGCTAAAGGTGAGCCGCTTAAAGCTACCAGTTATATGGCTGTTGGTTTCTATGTGGCTAAATACGTTAACAAAAAGTCAGATATGGACCTTGCTGCTAAAGGTCTAGGAGCTAAAGAATGGAACAACTCACTAAAAACCAAGCTGTCGCTACTTCCCAAGAAGCTGTTCAGAATCAGAATGAGCCGCAACTTCGGGATGAAAATGCTCACAATGACAAATCTGTCCACGGAGTGCTTAATCCAACTTACCAAGCTGGGTTACGACGCGACGCCGTTCAACCAGATATTGAAGCAGAACGCAAAAAGAGAGATGAGATTGAGGCTGGGAAAAGTTACTGTAGCCGACGTTTTGGCGGCGCAACCTGTGACGACAAATCTGCTCAAATTTATGCGCGCTTCGATAAAAATGATTGGCGTATCCAACCTGCAGAGTTTTATCGCTTCCATGACGCAGAAGTTAACACTTTCGGATATTTCTGATGAGTCGAAAAATTATCTTGATAAAGCAGGAATTACTACTGCTTGTTTACGAATTAAATCGAAGTGGACTGCTGGCGGAAAATGAGAAAATTCGACCTATCCTTGCGCAGCTCGAGAAGCTCTTACTTTGCGACCTTTCGCCATCAACTAACGATTCTGTCAAAAACTGACGCGTTGGATGAGGAGAAGTGGCTTAATATGCTTGGCACGTTCGTCAAGGACTGGTTTAGATATGAGTCACATTTTGTTCATGGTAGAGATTCTCTTGTTGACATTTTAAAAGAGCGTGGATTACTATCTGAGTCCGATGCTGTTCAACCACTAATAGGTAAGAAATCATGAGTCAAGTTACTGAACAATCCGTACGTTTCCAGACCGCTTTGGCCTCTATTAAGCTCATTCAGGCTTCTGCCGTTTTGGATTTAACCGAAGATGATTTCGATTTTCTGACGAGTAACAAAGTTTGGATTGCTACTGACCGCTCTCGTGCTCGTCGCTGCGTTGAGGCTTGCGTTTATGGTACGCTGGACTTTGTAGGATACCCTCGCTTTCCTGCTCCTGTTGAGTTTATTGCTGCCGTCATTGCTTATTATGTTCATCCCGTCAACATTCAAACGGCCTGTCTCATCATGGAAGGCGCTGAATTTACGGAAAACATTATTAATGGCGTCGAGCGTCCGGTTAAAGCCGCTGAATTGTTCGCGTTTACCTTGCGTGTACGCGCAGGAAACACTGACGTTCTTACTGACGCAGAAGAAAACGTGCGTCAAAAATTACGTGCAGAAGGAGTGATGTAATGTCTAAAGGTAAAAAACGTTCTGGCGCTCGCCCTGGTCGTCCGCAGCCGTTGCGAGGTACTAAAGGCAAGCGTAAAGGCGCTCGTCTTTGGTATGTAGGTGGTCAACAATTTTAATTGCAGGGGCTTCGGCCCCTTACTTGAGGATAAATTATGTCTAATATTCAAACTGGCGCCGAGCGTATGCCGCATGACCTTTCCCATCTTGGCTTCCTTGCTGGTCAGATTGGTCGTCTTATTACCATTTCAACTACTCCGGTTATCGCTGGCGACTCCTTCGAGATGGACGCCGTTGGCGCTCTCCGTCTTTCTCCATTGCGTCGTGGCCTTGCTATTGACTCTACTGTAGACATTTTTACTTTTTATGTCCCTCATCGTCACGTTTATGGTGAACAGTGGATTAAGTTCATGAAGGATGGTGTTAATGCCACTCCTCTCCCGACTGTTAACACTACTGGTTATATTGACCATGCCGCTTTTCTTGGCACGATTAACCCTGATACCAATAAAATCCCTAAGCATTTGTTTCAGGGTTATTTGAATATCTATAACAACTATTTTAAAGCGCCGTGGATGCCTGACCGTACCGAGGCTAACCCTAATGAGCTTAATCAAGATGATGCTCGTTATGGTTTCCGTTGCTGCCATCTCAAAAACATTTGGACTGCTCCGCTTCCTCCTGAGACTGAGCTTTCTCGCCAAATGACGACTTCTACCACATCTATTGACATTATGGGTCTGCAAGCTGCTTATGCTAATTTGCATACTGACCAAGAACGTGATTACTTCATGCAGCGTTACCATGATGTTATTTCTTCATTTGGAGGTAAAACCTCTTATGACGCTGACAAC
>NZ_OEQB01000012.1 GCF_900240295.1 Megasphaera vaginalis (ex Bordigoni et al. 2020) | reverse complement strand
CGCCGAAGAGCCAAAATAACTGGGTCAATGAAGAGAAACTCTTTGATGATCCCGACAGATTGGTTCACCATTCGACGTACTTAGGCGTTCCGCGGGAGTGGCTGGGGGACCGATTCTTTGAGGACGCCGAAAAGCTCAAGGCCCGCAACGAGATGGCCTACCGTCACGAGTACCTCGGGGAGGTCACCGGGACCGGCGGGGCTGTTTTCGAGAACGTGGAAGATATGAACATGACGGATGAACTTGTAAGCAGTTTTGATAGATTATATAACGGCTGCGATTTTGGCTTTGCTGTTGACCCATTGGCATTTACGCGGATGCACTACGATGCCAAGAGAGAAACGTTGTATATATTCGATGAAGTATATCAACCTAAGCTAAAGAACAAGCCTGCTGCTGAAATGATAATAAATCGGATTGGCAGAGAATTGGTTATTGGCGATAGCGCTGAACCTAAGACGATAGCAGAAATGCAGGAGTTGGGGGTCAATATGGACGGCGCACGAAAGGGCAGAGACAGCGTTGAACATGGCATTAAGTGGTTGCAAAATCTGGAGCATATATATATCGACAAAAACAGATGCCCTAATACGTATCGAGAATTCGTGACATACGAATACGAACGGAACAAAGAGGGCCAATTTATTAGCGCATACCCCGATAAGAATAACCACGCAATAGACTCTGTTCGGTATGCGTGTGGCAAGATTATCATGGGCAGCCGGTTCGGATGGTGATGAAATGGAATTAACGGCATTTTTTAGTTCAATCATAAAAGACAACGCAGGCATGAGCGATCGTGAGTTTTTACAATCTGAATTCAACGAGTTCATGCAATCAAAGCGGCGCAGGGACATATTAACCGCTCGTGATTATTACAAGGGGCGGCATGATATATTACGAGAGAATCGGCAGGAAATCGGCGAGAACGGACGGTTTCAAGATACGATCAACGCGACAAATTACCATATCGTCAATAATATGTTTGATGATTTAGTCGATCAGAAGGTTAGCTATCTTCTATCCAAACCGATAGAAGTAAAAACGGACAATACCGATATAACTGACATCTTCGGTAAGTCATTCATGCGCAAGATGAAGCAAATAGGTAAAGATGCACTAATCGGCGGATATGGGGCGTTGCTTCCGTATATCGATATTAACGGCGATTTGAAATTCAAGCGCATGAAACCGGAACAGCTTCTTTTATTTTGGGCAGATGAAGAGCATGAGGTACTGGACGCGTTTGCATATTTCTATAACATCGAGCGATACAACAGGGTTCACACGAAAGAAATTGTTACGAAGATCGAATATTATCAGCCGGATAAGGTGTCGTATTTCATATGGGAAATGGGTCAATTAAGAGAGGACACAGAACGGCACGACACGCCGTACATTGTCGACGATCAGAACCAGACCTATAAATGGGATAAAATCCCCCTAGTCGTGTTTAAAGCAAACGACGAAGAACTGCCGCTCATTCTGCGTGTTAAATGCCTGCAAGACGCATTGAATACGATCATGTCAAACTTCATGAACAACATGACAGAGGACGCGCGTAATACAATTCTTGTTATTAAGAACTACGACGGCGAAGATTTAAACGAGTTCAGGAGGAAAATCGTGCAATACGGTGCCGTTAAGATCAGAACAGTTGACGGCGTGGATGGCGGCGTTGATGCATTAACCATTAACGTAAACGCCAATAATTACACAACGATTCTGAAAACACTCAAAGACACGATTATCGAAAACGGCAGAGGATTCGATGCTAAAGATGACCGCATGAGCAGCAATCCAAATCAGATGAATATCAATTCTATGTATTCTGATATAGATCTAGATGCGTCGGATATGGAAAACGAATTCCAGGCAGCATTTGAACAGCTGATGTTCTTTGTTAATGCCTATTTATCGTTCATCGGTAAAGCGACAGAGGATGACGTAGAATTTGTGTTTAATCGCGATTTACCAATCAACGAAGCCGATACAATTACCAATTGCAGAAACAGTGTCGGAATAATCAGCGAAGAAACTATCATCAGTAACCATCCGTGGACAATTGACACGGCGGAAGAACTCAAACGATTAAAACGAGAACGGCAAGAAACCATGACGGATTATGTAACGGGCGGCGATGTTCATGACGAAAAACCGACAGAAGAAAACAGCTGATTACTGGAATGAGCGTTACGAACGGTTGAAGCTTGAGCAGATGGGGAAGGCAGAGGCGGTCAACAAGGATTTAAAAAGAGTGTACGCTGCTTCCCTTCGTAAGCTGCAAGCAGATATAAACGACTGGTATAACCGTTACGCAACGGAAAACGGATTGTCACTTGCAGACGCAAAAAGGCAATTAACCAAAAGAGAGTTAAAGGCGTTCAGATTGACACTTGACGAATACAAACAACTGGCAAAACAAAAAGACTTGCCAAACGAGTTTAAAAAAATGCTCGAAAATGCTTCTATACGCGTTCGTTTGGATAGGGCAGAGCAATTATATATACAAGTTGTGCAAAGCGTCGCAGAGATGGCCAAACAGCAAGAATTAGACGTATCGAAGCTGCTCAAAACGGTATATGAAGATAGTACCTATAAAACGGCGTATGAAGTGCAGAATATGCAGAGTAAATACAAGGACGTTTCCGTATTAAATCAAGAAGAAATAACGCAGGCAGTTAATAAGCCATGGGCGCAGGATGGGAAAGACTTTTCGACGCGCATATGGAAAAACGGCGCTAGCTTGATAAACACGCTGCAGACTGAAATAACACAGTCTTTAATGGTCAACGAAGGGACTCTGCTATTAGCTGCGAGGGTCGCGCATCGCTATGATGTATCGTTCAATGAAGCTAGGCGGCTAGTTGAAACAGAAACAGCGTATATTCAAGAAAAAGCAAGCTTCGAAGTATACGATAGACTTGGCGTTGAGCAGTACCAAATACTGGCAACGTTGGATAACAAAACGTCATCTATTTGTCGCCACTTAGACGGTAAGATATTTGATGTGAAAGACGCTAAAATCGGCGTTACAACACCGCCATTTCATTGCTATTGCCGAACGACAACGATACCGTACATAGAAGGTATTACGGACGATTGGGAAAGAGCGGCAAGGGACAAGAACGGTAAAACAGAATATGTTTCTAGTGATTTAACCTATCAAGAATGGTATAATAAATATGTAAAAAATAATGATACTAATAGTCTTATAGGAATAAAAACAAGTAACGGTATAAGGATAACATCTATATCTAAACATCAACAAGATAGGGCGGATACTAGAGGACTAAGTGTTTTTGATATTCAAGATGCTTTGGTTAATTCGTTACATATTGATGATATAAGGGTTGATGAAAGGGGTAAATCACAAAGGTTTATTGGTGAGAAAGTAACCGTTAATGTTAATCCGGATAACGGGAATATTATTACTTCTTGGGGAACTGGGAAGCGTGTGGTAAGAAAATACAAAAAGGAGAAAGACAATGAATGATTTTTTAATTGTTGATTTCACAGATGAAGAAATAGAGTTTATGAAACATAAAGGGTTTAATGCTTCGAAAAAACTTGACGGCGATTTAGCTTGTGATATTGTAGACGAATTAGGCAATAATGATATTGGTATCGCTGCTGATATTATTACAAAAATAACAACAAATAAGAATTGGTGACAATAAAGCTTATTTAAGCACTCTTAATTGAGTGCTTTTTTTATTGCCGCTTTGGCATTGTCAGGCGAAAAACGACAAGACTGAAAAGCGTGGTGTAGCACGCGTAAATAAAGCGTATCGAGAGGAGAACGAAAAAATGACAAAGGAAGATCTCAAAGAAATTGGCTTAACGGATGAACAAATCGCGAAAGTAATCGAAGATTATGGCAAGAACTATGTTAGTAAATCGCAATTTAACGAGAAAAACGAAGAAGCCAAGAGATTAAAGGGGGAAATCGAAACAAGTCGGAAGGAGATTGACAATCTCAAGAAAGCCAACAAGGACAACGACGAATTAACCGCACAAATTGAGCAGCTGAAGGAAGATGCTAAACAACGTGACAAAGAATATGACGCGGAAATGAATGCACTCAAAGTGGATAGCGCTATCGAAAGAGCGCTGATGGGGGCGCATGTCAAAAACACGAAGGCGGTAAAAGCATTGTTGGACTTGCAGGACGCTAAGCTTTCCGATGATGGCACGATCAGAGGTTTAACGGAACAGTTAAACGCTATCAAAGAAAGCGACTCTTATTTATTTGAAAGCGAAAGCAAACAAAACGGGATTTCAGGGACAACGCCCGGCACAGGGACGGCTGTCGCCAATCCAACAATTACAAAGGAAGCATTTAATAAAATGACGTATTCCGAACGGTCGGCATTGTTTAACAGCGATCGTGAGGCGTACGATGCATTGAGCAAAGGAGAATAAAACATGGCACAAACGAAAACGGATACGATGGTGATTCCACAGGTAATGGCGGATATGATTAACGCCTCGTTAGACAAGGCAATTAAATTTACGGCATTCGCAACGATTGACAGAACGCTCGAAGGGAAACCCGGTAACACTGTTACTATTCCTGCATGGAAGTATATCGGCGCAGCTACGGACGTTGCCGAAGGCGTTGCAGTTGATACAACGCAGATGACGACATCTACCAAAGAAATGAAAATTAAAAAAGCCGTAAAAGCTGTAGAAATCACGGATGAGGCTATCTTGAGCGGATTGGGAGATCCGATCGGGCAAGCAAATTATCAGATGGCATTGTCGTTAGCAGATAAAGTTGAAGCAGATGTAATTACTGCATTGGGTGGCGCGACACTCGTCTATGATGGCAGCGCAGGAAAGATTTCTTATAACGGCATTGTTTCCGCCGTGGATAAGCTTGTTGAAGAATCCAATACGGAGAAATTCATCTTCATTCACCCGGCACAGATTACTACGTTGCGGCAGGATGAGCAGTTTATCGATAAAACAAAATACGGCAATGATGTCATGATGACTGGCGAAATTGGCATGATTGCCGGCTGCCGTGTTGTCGTATCGCGTCGAGTCCCTGACAACGGTGGCACGAAATACGATAACTTTATCATCTGTACGACTGCAACGGAAACGGATGGAACACCTGTATTGCCGGCTGTATCTATTTACTTAAAACGGAACGCAGTTGTTGAAGTTGACCGTGACATTTTGAAAGGAACACAGGTCATCGTAGCGAACGAACATTACGGCGTTGGTTTATCGAATGAATCGAAAGTAGTCAAAGCAACGTTCTTGAAATAAGAGAGGGGAATAGTCATGGGGATGTTATTGCATCGGCATTATGAAGAAAGCAAGAAGAAAGAAATTGATTTTAATGCTCTTGAACTTACCGAGTTAAAAGTCATTGCAAAAGAAAAAGGGATTTCAATTCCAGCCAAAGCTAAAAAGACAGACGTTATTGCATTGTTAAAAGGTGATAACAATGGAACAAATGGATAAAATCAAAGCGTTAATAAAGATGGCGACTGGCATTGACATTGGCGATTCATACGATGGCTTGATTGAGTACATTTATAACAATGAACGGCAACACATCCTCAATGACTGCAACCTTACCGAAATCCCCGACGGACTGGCTTATGTTGTAGAGGAGCGGACGGCCGCAAGATTTATGCAGGCAAATAAAAGCATTATTTTGAACGATGCCGATTTGAATGTTGTGACATCCATTAGAGAGGGTGATACAACGGTAAATTTTGGCGATGCTAATGCTGAAACGAGGTTGGATAACGTAATAGGGGCGTGGCTGAGAAGCAGGGAGCGTGATATTGCATGTTACCGAAAATTGAGATGGTAAAGAAGGCTCTTTCCAGCCTGCATACATCTACCTGCATTATTCACACATATTCAAACGGGGCGATGGATGAAAACACCGGCATTGTTGATGACGTAGAAACTGCAAGCGATCCAATACCATGCCGGCTATCTTTTAATTCGAGTCCGACAACAGACGGTGAAGGCATAGCACAGGCGGCACAAACGGCGACACTGTTTCTCGATCCGTCGATTGTTGTCATCGCAGGAAGTGACATTGACGTTATTCAAAACGGCAGAACAATGGAATTTACTGCAGCAGGTGTTCCCGAAGTGTATCAAGGACATCAAGAGATTAACCTTGTTGACAGGGTGAAGTATCATGGCTGACGTGAAAGTTGACTTTAGTGGGTTTCATCAGCTGCGTCGTAAAATTAACGAATTTTCACGAACGGAAAGCCGCCAAATGATGACTGAATGTGCGAACGGATTGGCAGCGATATATCTGGGTAGCGCAAAAGTCGCAACGCCAGTAGGCGGCAATAAAGAAATAGAAGTATCGGAAAAGGCGTATAAGGCGAGTAATGCGACTGCGTTCGAGAGATATAAAGAGTTCAAGGCAGCTAAAGCTGGCGGCGGATATTTTAAAAGGGCGATTAATCACCGTAAAACAGGGCAAACATCGCACAAACTAATAGGCTCGTCGGAACACATGCGGCGCTCATGGACGTCCAGTGGAGTGGAACGCAAGGGGAGAAACTACCGCGTTAAGGTGTACAATACCGCTTCGTACGCCTCGTTCGTAAATGTAGGGCATCGGCAAACGCCAGGGCGATTTGTTCCTATTTTAGGCAAACGGCTTGTGAATAACTGGGTTGAAGGCTTGGATATAACCGGAAAGGCTGAAAAAGCCACTAAAAAGGCGCAGAGGCACATTATTAACTCGGTCATATCCAAACACATGGAAAGGTTGAAATAATGGCATATACGGGAGAAATAATCAACGGAATAGCGACTGCGGTTCATAAGGCTACGGGATATCCCGTGTATATCAACTTTAAGAAGCAAAAAGCGACGTTCCCTTGTTTTTATATCAATCACGATGATAGCGAACAAGAACAAAAACTGGATAACAGATATTATCGAGAAGGAACGTATACCGTTTCTTTTTTTATGTCTGAATTGGGGGAAACACAGGATGTCAGGAAGCTTTATGAAATCGCAGAAATACTTTACTGGGCGTTGGAATATATTTCAGTCGAAGGCGGTAAACTGCGCGGAACAGAGATGAGCGATAAGATATCGGATGATGTTCTTAAATTTAAAGTTCATTACGATTTCTTTATTAAGAAAGTACAAAATCGCACACCAATGGAACACTTGGATGTATCGGAAGGAGTATCAAATGGAAACGACAAAGAAACAAACAATGAAAGTGAATCAACAGACGGAACAAAAGCGACAGCAAGAAGCGTTTGATGGAGTGTCGATTGTAAAGTCGAAACGATATCTTCAATACGCAAGCCTTCTTGATTCCGTACTAGAGCCGGACAAGCTGTATTCACATGACGATGTTCAGAAAATTTTAGAAGAAGTTTTAACGCAACCGGTTGAAACGGTTGTAAATGACTAAAAGGGGGTCACAATAAATGGCATTAGGCGGCGGATACTGGGTAAAAATGAACAAAAAAATGCCCGGTTCTTATATTAACTTCGTGAGTAAACAAAAAGCACAGCTTGATAGCGTTGACCGTGGATATTGTACTATGGCGCTTGATCTTGACTGGGGCGAAACTGGTAAAATCGTTCGAGTCGAACAGGACGAATTTCAAAAACGTTGTCAGCCTATTTTTGGCTATGATTACGGTCACGACAAGATGAAAGGGTTACGCGATCTTTTCTTGCATGCCAAAACGCTGTATTTGTATCGATTGAACAGCGGCGCAACACAGGCATCTTGTACACTGGGTAAGGCTAAATACGGGGGCGTTCGTGGCAATGATTTGTCGATTAGCGTTCAAACGGATGTCGATGAAGAGGCCAAGTTTACGGTAATCACCTATCTCAAGACAGATGGGGCAAATTACATGGTCGATAAGCAAACAGGTCTTGCTACACCTGCCGATTTAACGGATAACGATTTTATTGCATTTACTAAAACGGGGGCGTTTAGTGTATCGGCATCCGTCCCGCTGACAGAGGGAACAAACGGAACTGCGGTAGCGGTTGCGGATTATCAGAAGTACGTTGAATTAATCGAACCGTATTATTTCAACTGCTTAGGATATGCGGGAACGGATACAAAGGTTCAAGAACTGCTGCAATCATTCGCCAAACGCTGCCGAGAAGATACGGGAGCGAAATTCCAAGTCGTTATTTACGGTAAAGAAAAATGCAACTATGAAGGCGTTATCAGCGTTAAAAACAAAGTCGAAGATAGCGGCGCTGAACCTGGCAGCTTAGTATACTGGACTACCGGTGCAGAAGCAGCATGCGAAATTAATGCTTCCTGCACGAATATGATCTACGACGGTGAATACACCGTGGACACAAACTTCAAACAGTACGAACTGATTCAAGCTGTAGAAGGCGGCATGTTTGTGTTCCATAACGTATCGGATAGTGCTAGCGGCGATGTAACGGGTGACGTTCGCGTTTTGTATGACATCAACACGTTTACGGAATTCACTAAAGAAAAATCGCGTGATTTTTCGCAAAACCAAGTTATCCGCGTACTGGATAACCTTGCTTATGACATTGCGCGGCTGTTCAATAAAACTTATTTAGGCAAGGAAGGCAATGACGCTATTGGACACACGGCTTTGTGGAATGACGTTGTTAAGTTGCTCGAAGAATATCAACGTATTAGAGCAATTAAAGACTTCAAGGACAAAGATGTTCAAATGCCGTACGAAGGCGTCAATAAAGAAGATGTCGTATTGGATTTGGAAGTTAACCCGGTAATGGCAATGACGAAGCTGTATGCGACCGTAACCGTAGCGTAAAGGGGGATAAATAATGGCAGAAAATTTGATTAGCATTGCCGAAACGATGCTTGCTAAAGACGTTGTAAGCGCCAAACTTGCTATGGCATACGTGGAAGCGGACGGCAAACGCTATAAATTGTTTCAAGCGAAATCGTTAGAAGGCAAGATTGATAAAGAAAAGAAAGAAGTCGCTATTTTAGGCAGAACGATGAAAGGGAATAAATCCGTTTCGGCAAAAGGAAGTGGAAAACTCAAGATTTACAAGAACACGCCGTTATTTGACGAAATGATTATCAAGTTAATTAGCGACGGAGTGGATACGTACTTTGATTTACAAGTTATCAACCAAGACCCGACATCTGATGCAGGCCGCCGAACGGTTGTCTTGACTGGATGCAATATTGATAGTGCTACGGTTGCCAATTTCGATGCAGATGGCGATTGGCTGGAAGATGAAATATCCTTCACGTTCGAAGGGATTAAGATTCCTGAAAACTTTAAAATGTTAAATGGAATGACAGTATAGGAGAGATAACATGGAAGAAAAATTAACCTTGTCAGCGTTTCTGAAAGAAAACTCTATCGAAAAGTTACCTGTTGAATATGTGGCTAGCAAGCGTTTTGTCATAAACGGAGATCCGGTTGCATGGAAATTGCGTTGCCTGTCTAATGATGAGTTGGACGAATTAACGAAAAAATGCACTAAAAATATTCCGATCAAGGGCACACGCGATTTCAAGAAGGAGTTGGACCGTTCAGAATTCGCCAATCAAATGGCAATTAAATCGGTCGTATTCCCTGATTTGAATGACGCTGACTTGCAGAATTCATATGGCGTTGTCGGGGCAGAAGATCTTTTGCGTGCGATGTTAACACCGGGCGAATTTGCGGATTTAATTCTTGCTGTAAATGAAGCTTCGGATTACAACTCCGGAATGAACGATAAAATTAAAACGGCAAAAAACTGATTGAAGGCGAGGAAGCAGAGTCCATGTTAGCGTACTATGCACTTATTAAATTAAAAATGCTGCCTAGTACGCTTTTTTCCTTGCCTGAAAATGAAAAGGCATTTGTAATTGCGGCCATGAAAATACACTCTGGAAAAGAGGCGGCCGCGATTAATAAGATAAAGAAGGGGTAAAATGGCGACAATAGAAAACTTTATATCCCTGCACGATGGTTTTTCCCCGGTAATGGATAAAATCAGCCAAGCAACTAACGCAGCCGCCAACAAAATGGAAGCAGTTGGCAGTGCGGCAGAGCGCGCGAGTAGTTCAATGGCTGGCGCCGCCACAAGTGGGAACTTGTTAAGTCAGGTGTTCGCTGGCGCGTTTGGCGCTAACATTGCCACGAGAGCGTTGGACAAAGTGAGCGAAGCTATATCCGGTTTGTTTTCAACGGCAGACGCTTACGCAAGAATTCAAGCAAGACTGTCGTTAGTGGCAGATAGTCAAGAAAACGCCGCTTATCTGAATGAACGAATCTATCAAAGCGCCATACGCGCACGTGGCGGATATACTGACATGGCGCAAGCAGCAG
The DNA here is from genome assembly GCF_900240295.1 of Megasphaera vaginalis (ex Bordigoni et al. 2020). Taxonomy (NCBI): domain Bacteria; kingdom Bacillati; phylum Bacillota; class Negativicutes; order Veillonellales; family Veillonellaceae; genus Megasphaera; species Megasphaera vaginalis (ex Bordigoni et al. 2020). The sequence continues at coordinate 10,236 of NZ_OEQB01000012.1, read as the reverse complement.
CGCAGTTGGCTATGAGCGCAAAGGACGCATTCCCTGATCCTAGAGAAGCGGTTGACTTTATGGAAGGCATTAACAAGCTATACGCTATCGGTGGTACGACTGGCGAGAACAAGAAGTTTGCTACATTGCAGTTAACGCAGGGGCTGGCAAGCGGACAATTGCAAGGCGATGAATTCCGGTCGATTGCCGAAAACGCGCCGTTGATTGTAACAATGGTAGCCAAGACGATGGGCGTTACGCGCGGCGAACTTAAGCAGCTATCATCTGATGGACAAGTCACTGCGGAAGTTATTAAGCGCGCAATCTTTGAGAATATGGATGAAATTAACGCCCAATTTGCACAAATGCCTAAAACGTGGGGCGATAGTCTGACGTTGATTGAAAACGTGGCAACATACAAAGCACGCGGCGTATTTCAAGCCATGTCAACGATGGCCAATAGTGCGGCTATGGATAAGCTTGTTAACGTGGCTATCGGCGCAATTGATTATATTGCCAGTGGTATGTTTTTCTTGATTAACAATGCAATGTGGCTTGCTAGTGTGATTATTGATACTGTAAGTGTAGCGTTGGATTTCTTATCCAATAATTCATGGCTGGTATACGGCGCGCTGACGGCACTAGGAGCGTATCTGTTGTATGAAACTGGCCTATGGATAGTGCATAACGTTCAGCTTGGCTTAGCGGCCGCAGCTATGATGGCGAAAAGCATTGCGGATGCCGCGGAAACGGCAGCGCTGATAACGCTGACGATAGCGCAAGATGGGTTAAATGCAGCCCTTATGGCTTGCCCGATAACGTGGGTTATTGCAATGGTTGTGGCGTTAATTGTTGTCTTTTATATGGCAGTGGCTGCTGTCAATTACTTTGCAGGGACTAGCGTTAGCGCGACCGGATTAATCTTTGGATCATTCAGTTTCCTGTACGCGGGAATCAGAAATATCATTGCAACACTTTGGAATTTGTTCGCCGCTGTTGCTAATTTTATAGGGTCTGTGTTTAATGACCCGTTAGCAGCTGTTAACAATCTATTCGCGGATGTGTGGAACGCTGTTACGGGGTATGTGGCTAATGCTATCAATGCGATTCTTGATATGATTGGGAAAATTCCCGGTATTGGTAAGACTGGGATTTCATTAACTCATGTACAACCACCACAGGTTCAGAAAATGGCAATTAGTGGCGGCGCTGCTTTTAACGTACCTACAATGGATCTCGTCGACCCAGTAGCGTATGCAAGTAGCGAATATGAACGCGGCGAATCAGTACAAAACTCAGTAATAGAAACCATAAAAGACCCAAGTTCCATTCTTGAAAAAATCACTCCTAAAATTCCTGGGGCATACGATGAATCGAAAAACACGACCAGTAATCCAGCTGCGGATGCGCATGACCCGGCTGGAAAGAAAAGTCGCAAAGGCAGAGGCGATGACATCGCAAAACATACAGGACGTACTGCGAAAAACACGGAAAAAATGGCGCAGGCCATTGAGATGACGGACGATGAAATTAAGGCGCTGCGTGATAGCGCAATGAGCGAAACGTTACAGCAATGGCAGAGTCAGCACGTTGAAATCAAAGTAGACAACACAATTCACGCGAATAACGATGTGGATCTTGATGGCTTTACGAGTGACTTTGCAAAAGGGCTGCGTGACGCCATTAAAGTGCAAGGCGAAGGAGTGTTGACATAATGGCGTATTACATGTACATGGGCGATATGCAGATTCCCATTCCGCCTGAGACGTTAGAAACGACGATTAACAATAAGAACGAAACAATCAATCTTCTTGGTGTGGGAGAAGTAAACGTATTAAAATTGGCAGGATTAACGGATATAACGTTCAAAATGCTTCTCCCTAACAGTTCGTACCCCTTTAACGAATCAATGCTTATGAAGTCAAAAATGGCGAGCTATTATGTTGACAAGTTAGAGCAGTTAAAGAATGGCAACGCATTAGATTCGTTGCTAGGAAATGGAAAACCAAAGTTTCAGTTTATCGTAGTTCGCATGAAACCTAATGGATCGATGTTGCAAATGACGAATATGAAAGTAACGCTCGAAGATTATAAAGTCATCGAAGAAGCAGAGAATGGATTCGACGCTTATGCGGATATCAAACTAAAACAGTGGCGCGATTATGGTACAAAGAAAATAACGCTTCAAACGGATAAAGATGGAAACGTAACCGGCACGGCTGAAAAAGCAAGAGATACAGGCGGCAAAGTAGCTGCCGCGACGGCTAGGGCTGCAAAAGGGACGACGTTGCAACGAATGATAAAACAGCAGTTTGGGAACACAAACAACCTCTTTAAGATAGCCGCATTAAATAAAATAGCTATACCTGCCACTCTTGCCATCGGACAAGTTGTTAAAATGAGAGAGCGTGGTGATCTTGGTGGACTCTTCTAGCTACCAACTCGATACGGCAAGTGCCGCACCGTTTAATATCACGTATCAACTAACGATACGAAATAAAAACAACGAGTATATAGTTGATCCCTTAGATGAAGTAACCTTGACAAGGGGGATTGATTGCACCCCTGCCAAATTGCAATTTAAGGTAATGAAAGATGATATATTGGACTTTACGGAGGGCAATCACTGCACATTTTCTGTAAACGGCACACCAGTCTTTGCCGGATATGTGTTCACTAAAGCTAGGGATAAAGATGAAAAAATAAGCGTTACAGCATACGATCAGTTGCGGTATTTCAAAAACAAGGACTGCTATGTTTATTATGATAAGACAGCGACAGAAGTATTGAAAATGATTGTGGACGATTTCAAATTAACCGTTGGCGAATTAGCTGATACGCAATATAAAATCACGAAGCGCATTGAGAAGGACAAGTCGCTAACAGATATCATGAATGTAGCGCTATATCTGACCACAAACGGAACGCCAAAACATACCATCTACCAACTATATGATGACGGTGGCAAATTAACGCTAAAGTCGGAAGAGGATATGAAGCTTGACTTATTGATAGATGCCGACGTGATGAAGAATTTCACCTGTAACAGTTCGATAGATAAGGACACGTTTGATTACATCAAGGTAGTTCGTAATGTCCCTGATGGAAAAACGAAGAAGTTAATGCGAACCGGGGTAATTGTCGATGAAGATCACGTCAAAGAGTGGGGCAGACTGCAACAATTGTATATGCCGGATGATAAAGTGACGAATGCCATGGATTTAGCCATAAACATGATAAAGCTGAAAAACCGTAAAACGCGTGAATTGAGGCTTAAATCTGTTCTAGGGGACATTCGTGTTCGTGGGGGCTCTGTGGTATATGTGAAATATAACTTTGGAGACTTAGCATTGGACGGATATGTCTTTGTAGAAAGCGTGACACATAACTTTTTAAATGGGCTGCACCTTATGGATTTAGATTTGCATTACGAAGAACCGACTGGCAAATATACGATAAAATACAACACCGATGCGGAAGCCGTTGCTAAGATTCAACAAGCCAATAAGCAGCGGACGTATACAACGATGGGAGGCAGCGTTATGAATGGGTCAACGTACTCGCCGACAGAACAAGGCGCTTACAGCAAGATGAAGTCGTTGGGAGCGACAGATGCACAAGCGGCTGGTATCATGGGGAACATTCGACATGAAGATAATTCATACTCACCGACAGATAGTAACGGCGACCATTATGGACTGTTTCAGCTATCAGATGACCGCTGGGGTAAATATCAAGACTGGTGTACTGCTAACGGTAATGATCCATGGAACAACGACAATCAAATTCAATACGTTTTAACTGTAGAAAATGGGAATATCTTGACTGGTGAAAGTTCTCTCGGGCAAGTTCCAGACGATCCAGCGGCATCGGCGAAATGGTTTAACGATAACATCGAAGTGTCGGAAACCTCGGCGGCAATGGGCGGCGACAGTTCGGAACGAATCGCATCGGCTAATGACGTATTCAGTAATATTCAAAGTGGGTCTATTGGTGTTGAACAGTTAAATACGATGGACGCTATCACGGGTAATGGCGGCATCGCTAGCCAAGTTGACACTGGTATTTATTACATGACAGGGTATCAGTCAGTCTATGGCAGTAACGGATGCGCTGATGTTGCGCTGAAAACTTTGGCGTACGCTAATCCGGATTGCGCCCAGTTGGCTAATGAAGGAGTAGCATCGGTGCCGACTGCAAGGGCGCGGCTTGAATCTATGGGGTATTCTTGTGAACCGTTTAACGGATACGCCAACAAAGGAGACATTCTTATTTACGGCGATGACTATCACATGACCGTATCTAACGGTGTAGGTGGTTGTTTTGGGAATTCGTCCAGCCGTGGCGAAGCCATGAATTACGGTGATGCAAACTACGCATGTCACGATGGGGAATCGCCTACTAAGATAATCAGAATGGAGATTCAATAATGGATAATGATTTCACTAGGATTGTCAAAACGTTAAAATCGCTCATAGCAGAAACAACGGCTGCGATGGTAATGAGTGACATTGAAATAGGGGAAGTTATTCAAGTTAATCCGTTAGTCGTTCAGCTTGACCCAAAAACTCAAATTGACGAGCGGTCGATTTTGCTAACCAAGAATACGTCTATGTGGTCTGTCGATATGGACGTTGACCATCACACTGAAAACGCCGCAGGCGGTAGCGGAGATGCACAGTATGAGTCACACCTTCATGGATACAAGGGGCGGAAAACGTACCGTGTACACAACGAATTGGTTGTGGGCGACAAGGTTATTCTACTGCGTGAAAGCGGCGGGCAACGCTATGTCGCGATAGACAGATTTTACAATCCCGATAGGGGGTGCAGTGATTGAGCGAAAAGCTAACACCGACTGGCGTCTACAATAACGTTACCGTTGATGAAACAATATGGATTCAGCCGTCTAAGACTTATAAATTAGATTACGAAACAGATGGGCAGGTGCGTGGATATTGCGAAGATTTACGGGCGGTAGAGCAAGCGATTTACAAGATTTTGAATACCGAGCGATACAAGTTCCTGATTTACTCATGGAATTACGGGATAGAGTTAGCAGACCTATTCGGTAAGCCAATCCCATATGTATACGCGGAGATACAGCGAAGGATCATCGAAGCGCTGCTGGCAGACGATAGAATTATCGAAGTTTCTGGATTTGAATTCAGCAACAGCGGCGGCGATGTTTTTGTTACTTTTGACGCTGTAACGAGATACGGCGTATTGAGGGGATTGAGAAAAGAGGTGAGCGGAATTGTATGAGAATATGACTTATGAATTTATAGAGAAGCGCGTTTTGGCTAGGGTTAAATCAGAATTCGATAAGCGCGAAGGCAGTATTATTTTCGATGCAACGGCACCGGTATCCTTTGAACTTGCGGAAGCCTATATCATGGCAAGGGTCATTTTAAAGCAGACATTTGCGACAACGGCGGACAGAGAGTTTTTAGCATTAAGGGCTATGGAATTTAACATTTATCCCGAACAAGCAACATACGCAGAGGTTGAAGGACAATTCAGCAAGGCTATTGATATAGGATCAAGATTCAATTATGAGAAATATAATTTTGTGGTGACAGAGATTATCGACAACGATAAACATACTTACAAATTGAAGTGTGAAACGCCGGGGGGTGTCGGCAATACCTGTATTGGAGACATAACTCCAATCAGCCAAATTAGCGGACTTGAAACAGCTAAAATTACAAAACTTATAACGCCGGGAGAAGATGAAGAGAATACAGAAACATTCAGAAAACGGTACATTCAAGCTTTAAAATCAAAGGCGTATGGCGGCAACAATGCGGATTATATGGAAAAGGTATTAGCAATACCAGGTGTTGGCGGCTGCAAAAACTATCGTGCGTGGGCTGGCGGTGGAACCGTGAAAGTGGTTATTGTCAATACGGAATTCAACCAACCTACACAAGAAATGATTCAAGAAGTACAAACCGCGCTTGACCCAGTCGTAAACCAAGGAGAAGGATATGGACTGGCACCAATCGGGCATAAAGTAACAGTAATAGGAGCATCGACAGTACCAATTAATATAACCGCAACAGTGCAATTGGATAGTGGTTATACAATTGACAATGTGCAAAATAGCATAAATACCGCAATAGATAGTTATTTATTAAAACAACGGAAAGCATGGACAACACAAATCAGTAATCAATTTATAACGTTACGATCCGCCTTTATAATATCGGCCATTTTAGATGTTCCACATATAGCGGATGTTGCTGGCGTTACTATAAATGGACAATCGACCAAAATAGATTTAACAAGCGAACAAATCCCAACACTGGGAAAGGTTACTATTACAGGAGAATAAAATGGACGTACAAAGAACGATTGATTTAACTGAATTTTTGCCATCGGTATCAAAAGACAGTAGGGATATGCAAGAAATAATGCGAGTTGAATCTATAGAAGTGCAAGCTTTATGGGATGTAATGGTACAAGTTTTTTACGATCAGTTTATTACTATTGCCGGCGAATTCGGTCTATCTCAATGGGAAAATATTTTAGATATATTCCCTGACGGTGACGCCAGTTTCGATGATAGGAGATTGGCTATTTTAACGGCTTTGGCAGGGACTAGGCCGTACACTTATAGAAAATTAGAGGAAATTCTGATTGGATTGTGTGGTAAAGACGGATATCAAGTCGATTTAAATATAGAAAAATACTATGTCAATGTTTTTATTTCTTTGGGGTCAAAAAAACAAAGATCATCTGTTGTAAAAATGCTTGAGGAAATAACACCGTTAAACCTGAAGTTAACGGTATCTTTGTTATATAACCGACATGTCGATTTAAAGCCATTCATTCATGAAACCATGAAGCAGTGGACTCATCATAGTCTAAGAGAGGATGTGCTCAATTAATGCCAAATTGGACGAAGAATTTTAATTTAGAAAAACCATTACAAACTGAAAGTTATGACGTAGACAAAAGAAACGCGAATTGGGATAAAATTGATAATGCATTAAGTGATGCTGTCAAGACAGTAACCGGCACAAATGACACACTTACCGTCACGACAGGCGCAGATGTCAAGAGTACCGTCAAGGTGGATAACGTAGCGCATGCCGGCACTGCCGATTCGTTAGCGTACACAATGATCCCTAATGGGGCCGACTTAAACGACTACTACAAAGTCGGTGAGTATGTTTTTGTCGGTGACGCTAACTTAGGCACTTTATCAAACACGCCCGCGGACCTCAAGGAGTCTTTTAAACTATCAGTCACTAAAGACGTGTACTTTCAGCAACGGCTGGTCACTTATAATACACACCGCGTATTTTGCCGCAGAGAAAACATGGGCTGGATTGAGCAGCCGGCGGGGACAGCACAAACGGCTGCAAACAATGTCTTAAAAACTGGCGATACGATGAGCGGCGATCTTACAATCGCATCAAATGACTACGGTGGCGTAAATATTAAAAATTCATCCGGTACTAAATTTAAAATCAGATGCTTGCCGAAAAATAACAGTTCAATCGGCAATGTTGCGTTTTTTGATTCAACCGGTAATCAGCTATACAGTCAATTCTTCCAGCAAAAAAACGGCACAGTTGCATTACTCGACGACGTTAACACAAAAGCCGATAAATCCGGTGGGAATGCGACCGGAACATGGACAATCAGCATTACTGGAAATGCCACTACGGCAACAACCGCAGCATTTGGAAAATCATTATCAATAGTATCTGGAAATGAAATCAAATTTGATTCATCAGGATATACAAACGGCGGAATTGTTAATATCGGGTGGTGTGACGTCCAGAAAAGCACTAAGCGAGTCAATAAATGGGTTTTTAAAAACCTTGGTGGGGAAGACGCTGACGTGCAAGCAAAAGCGTTTTATTCGAGCAATGGCGGCTTTTACGGCAACGTTCACGGAAACGCTGATACAGCAACGAAGCTATCCTCCGCCCGCACAATCTCACTTACCGGCGCAGTCACAGGTAGTGCCAGAACAGATTTGAGCGGCACTGTTAGTATTGCGACAAACATCGCTGGGGTCGCTGTGCTGACCGGAACAATTAATGACGGCGGCACATTGCCAATTCCGTCGGGATACACAGAATCGCAATGTAAATTTTTTGTCTCACCAAACAATCTCAATAGCGAAAGATACTTTTTTGACGTTGCAGAAGACGGCAGAAGCAACTGTATTGCTGCAGAATGCTATGTAAGCAGCCGCGTCGTACATGTCGCTATGATTATTCGCGGCATGCAGGGGGATCTCGCACCGTATAGCGGCACCGGAAGCGTCGGAAATTTAGCTGCTAACTATACGAGTGATGTCAGATTACCATCATCTGCAAATTACATGGTCATCGGAATAAAGTAAAAAAGGAGTGATAATATGTTTTATGTTTTTGATAAAAACGGGATCTGCATCTACTCATGCAACGACCAGCCGGATATTGACGACGTGAGCAGCAGAGAAGAAGTAATTGTACAAGATGGCGTCATATATGACATTAATACTATTATTTTATCGGACAATAAAATAACTAAAAAACAGAAAGAACAACAAGTAACACAAGAAATAAAGACGCAGAATGTATCATTAGATGCCGCATCTGTCCTTGAAGCGCTTGTTGATTTGCAAACGCAAATTGATGCAATTAACGCAACGAAAGGGGTGTAAATTATGATAAAGGCATGGTTAGTGTCAGCGTATAGTAAGCTCGTTATTTTAGGCAAATATACTCTTGACGAAAAAGAAACCGATAAAATACTTGTTCCGGAGCTATATCAAGCAGCGGTTGCAGAATGGCTTGTCGCAAGAGAGGTATAAGATGAGCGAATATGAATTGGCACAAGAGATGTTAGCAAAAGTGACCAGAATAGAAGCGATGGTCGAAGCGATGAAAGAAAAGTATGAGCCGATGACCGATGACTTGAAAGAGGCAACGCGGATTGCGATCATCGCGGAGCAGTCAGCAAAGTCGGCTCATCATCGTATTGATACGATGTACATCATTGCCGGTATCATCGGTGGCGTGGTCAGTTTTATTGTGGGCCTTTTTCAGAGGTGATAAAAATAAAAAAGAAAATATTGGCTGCATTAAAAAGTTTAAAAACATCAGGAATATTGGCAACACGGGCGCTAGTAGTTTTACTGCTAGTGCCTATTTTATTAGTGATTTTGGCGTATGTACTGGCGTTTACGCAAGGCTTTGTCAGCGATAGCCTGTCAAAGTTGATCGATACCGGATTAAAGATTATCGATCATATTTTTATTCCCTCTGTGCTGACGGCTGTAGTTGGCTTCTTGGCGCTTTGGGTTGATCGTGACGGAGACGGTGTGCCGGATAAACTTGAGGAGGATAAAAAGTTATGAAACAAGGTATCGATGTAAGCTACGCGCAAAAAGGCTTTGACTTTAAAGAAGCGGAGCGACAAGGTATTGAATTCGCAATATGTCGCTTGTCGTGGGGCGATCATAGCGGATATGTTGAGCAAGACGAAGAGTTTGTAGAAAACATAAACGGAGCGATTGATGCAGGGATAAAAGTAGGGGTATATCATTTCTTTGGTGCGACAAATCCGGGCGACGCAAGGCTGGAAGCTGAGCAATTTATTTCTCTGTACAAATCTCTTGTAACAGAAGGTATTACTGATGATGTTGGAATTTGGCTTGATGTGGAGGGGGAACCGGGACAGGTCTTGACGGGTGTTGATATGCAAACACTAACCGATTCGGTATCGGCATTTATTGTGAAATGCAATGAGGCAGGAATTAATATTGGGATATATGCAAATTACGACTGGCTGGAAAATCATATTGATGTATCGCAGCTTGCTGACTACGTCTGCTTTTGGCTGTCAGAATTGGATGATAAACCATGCTGGAAATATGAGCATCCAGAAAAGAATGTTCCGTTATGGCAGTATTCTTTCACAGGAAATGTCGGGGGTATTGACGTTGATCTTGATATGATGTTTTAAAACAGGAGGTGATCCCTTTGTATCTGTCGCAATTAAAAAAGGAGGTAGATAAATTTGGCTATAAAAAGATACTTATTTGTGCTGGCTTTTGCCTTGCTGTCGCTTGTACCGGTACTTGGCTACTGTACAGATACTACGAACATGACGCAGCCGCAGATAGTCATGATACAACTGTCACAATACAATCGATTGCAGACGATAATCACACAGCAAGAGATGACATTGACGCAGCTGCAGGACAGATTGATGCTGCTGAAGAGCAGTTCGACGGAGCAACAACAGCTC
>NZ_OEQB01000011.1 GCF_900240295.1 Megasphaera vaginalis (ex Bordigoni et al. 2020) | reverse complement strand
CGCCGAAGAGCCAAAATAACTGGGTCAATGAAGAGAAACTCTTTGATGATCCCGACAGATTGGTTCACCATTCGACGTACTTAGGCGTTCCGCGGGAGTGGCTGGGGGACCGATTCTTTGAGGACGCGGAAAAGCTGAAAGCAAAAAATGAAATGGCCTACCGTCATGAATACCTCGGCGAAGTCACCGGGACCGGCGGGGCTGTTTTCGAGAACGTGGAAGACATGGAAATGTCTGACGAGATGGTGGCCAGGTTTGACCGCCGGAGATACGGCCTGGATTTTGGCTTTGCCGTCGATCCGCTGGCGTTCGTGGCCATGCATTATGACGCTAAGCACGAGGTTTTATATATTTTTGATGAGCTGTACCGGCAGAAATTGACCAGCAGTCAAACAGTTAAAGCAATCATCCCCCGCGTCCATGGCGGCCGCATCCTTGCCGATTCGGCAGAGCCGAAATCAATCGCCGAGATGGGTGCCTTGGGACTGCGTATTTCCGGCGCCCGGAAAGGGCCGGACAGCGTGGAATTTGGGATGAAGTGGCTCCAGAATCGGAATCACATCTACATCGACAAGCGGCGCTGCCCGAACACATACAAAGAGTTCGTTACCTATGAGTATGAACGCAACAAAGACGGGCAGTTTATCAGTTCGTACCCGGACGCCGATAATCACAGTATCGACGCCTGCCGCTATGGGCTGTCAGAGGTTATGAACCGGGATAAGATAGTCGCGAAGCGTGTCAACTATTAGGAGGAAGCTATATGGATTACCAGCTGCTAAAGGATGCCTACTATGGATCAGGCGGATTCTCTACAGGCAGTTATCTGAATAAGCACAAGCGCGAATCGAATGAAGATTATCAGTTCCGGAAGGTGAATGCCTATTATCTCAATTATTTTGCGCCGATCGTCAACGCGCTGGTCGATCCCATCTTCAAACGGCCACCGCTGCGTGACTATTCCGGACCGGCCGCTGCGACGGTCAAGGCCTTTTTAGAAGATGCGGACACGAACGGCGCTGACATTCACATGTTCATGAAGCGGGCAGCGATTATGGCCAAAGTCTACGGAGTGGCGTTTCTGGTGGTCGACAATGTCCGGGACAAACAGGCCCGGACGCTGGCCGAAATGTTGCAGCACCGTGAACTCCCCTATGCGTATATCCTGGGACCGCAGAACTTGCAGGAGTACGGTGTCGATAAGACGGGGGCGCTGCTGTATATTCGTTTTCAGGAGATCTCCAGTATTAAAGACGGTGCCGTACAGTACCGATATACTTACTACGACCGCGAGCGCTGGGAAGTCTGGGGCGATGATCTAAGTAAGGCGGCAGGGCAGCATGGACTGGGGCGAGTGCCGGTGGTGTCGCTTTTTTCGCGGATGCTGGAACAGAAGACAATGCTGCCAACGCCGGAACTGCTGCCAATCGCCAGGACGGCGAAAGCCCTGTATAATCACTGCTCCTGGCTAGGGGAAATATTGCGTAATCAGACATTCCCGCTGCTAACGATCCCGTCGCTTGAGGTCAATGACCTGGTGGTTGGGACAAATAATGCGCTGGGATACAATCCCGATTGCAGCCATGCTCCTGCATTCATCGCCCCACCGCCGGAGCCGGCCAGTATCCTGCAAACTCAAATCAGCAGTCTGATCCAAGAGATGTACCGTATGGCTAACTTATCTTTTGTCATCAATACATCGCGAGATACCAACAGCGGTATCGCCAGACAATGGGAGTTTGAGCGGACGAACCAGCAGCTGGCTAACTTTGCCATGCAGTGTGCTCGGGCAGAGGAGAATGTGGTTTCGCTGGTCGCGCAATGGGTAAACAGCGACATTACGTATACCGTCGGGTATCCGGATGATTTTGGCGTTGTCGATATTGCGGAGCAGTTGAAGCAGGCGCAGCAGGTGCTGGACATGGACCTGGTGGACGGGATGAACGTGGAAGTGTTGAAAAAAGTTCTGTCGGCGTACTGCCCGGATATTCCAGGTGAGCGTTTTGATGAGCTGGTGGAGCAAATGGAGAAGGCACGGGACGACGCGGCAAACCGGGAGCCGGGGCCTGCCGGAAAGGAATAACCTATGGGCAGTCCTATTCAGGCGATTTTGACCGCGTTTTCTCTGGCATACCGGGAGAAAAGCCAGAAGGTTATCCTGCTGGTCGCATCGTATCTGGCTGACGGGTATTCCGTTTCGGACGCCGTAGACAAGGCCATGCAGGTCGCAGCAGTTTCATCGTTTCTGGCGGCCGCCGTGCGAGATGCCATACAAAACGCTGCAGCAGTTGGCGCCGGTGTGGCGGACATCCCGCTGCTGCCGGAGCTGACTGGCGCCTGGGATAGTTCCGGGATGACGCTTTCTGAAAAATTGCACGGAGTGGACACGGAGATGCGCCGGGCGATAGTGTCCACGATCAAGGCGCAGCAGCGATTGGGGGTACATGCGATGCAGGCGGCCCGGGCCTTGTATAATGGGTATACGGCCGGCCATGTTGTACGCAGACAGCCGCTGCCGGAGTACCTGCAACAGATAGTTGCTTTTACCCGCCGGGCATACCTGACTGAGCCGGACAAGAAAAAGCTGCAGCAGCTGATCCGGAAAGCGGCGCGACAGACAGAAGCGATCAGCCGTGACGGGGCCCCGGATAAATCGCTTCAGACGGCCTACAGGCAGCTGTTAGACGCTGTCACGACAGCCAATGCCAAGGCCATGGAAAACGCCGTCAGAACGGCCGTAGAAGAGAAAAGCCGTTATGTAGCAGAGCGTATCGCCCGGACAGAAGCAGCCAGGGCATGGGCCGACGGATTTCATGCGCGGTATGACAGCGATGATGACGTCATTGCGTATCGCTGGCAGCTTTCCAGCCGGCACCCGCATTATGATATCTGCGATATGTATGCCCGTGCCGATCTCTGGGGGCTGGGCCCCGGCGTCTTCCCGAAAGATAAGACGCCTATACTGCCGGTTCATCCGCACTGCCTCTGCCATCTGTCCCTCGTGTATGTCACGGAGCTAGCCGGAAAACAGGAGAAAGATAATATAAAGGCCGGCGGGGACCGCTATTTACAGAGACAATCCCACCTGAAACGCTGCCAACTGATGGGGATTGAAGGGGCGCATGCCTGGGAGCAGGGGCGGACTGACTGGCGTCAATATATGCGAAATTGGTCATCAAAATTCTTTGCATCCAGCCGTTTGATTGCGTATAATGAACCTACGGGGATTGGTCATTGGGAAACTAATGAAAAAGGGCATTTCGTTCCTACCGTTAGTATTCCTTTGAAAGATAGGTTCTCTGTCCCCCGAGTTTCGGCCCCAAATGCAGTTATAGAATATGGAAGCCATAATGGGAGAAATATCCGACAACGAAATTTAGCGCTGTATGATGAACATGGTTTTTTAACTAAATTGTTTCATGGGGGCCCTCATAATAATTCAAAGAAACACCCTTATGGTATTTACGGGGAGCACGTACATGAATTCCCGATCGAAAACGGAAATGTTAGTTTCAAGGAAAAAACAACAAGAGGATTTACTTTAGAAGAAAGGAGGCTTTTTAATGACGATTGATGAATTCAAAGATATGTTGTGGGATGATTTTGTGTGTGATTTACCTGACATTAAATTTGCAATATATCCAGGGCTTGAAAAGAAGGGGTATATTTCGGCTACAACTGACATTAATGGTAGTACGGATGCACCCCTGCAAAACTTCAAAGATTTTAATGACCTTTTAATGTATTTTCATGTTAACGGGAAGCCTCTAAAAGAAATCATTCCCTTAGTTGACGCAGCAGCGCTTACCTGACGTAAGCGCTTTTTTGTTGCAACTTTATATCTTGTCTTTTCGCCGCCAGACGCGGACCGCAGACGTAAAAGAACGGTTCTTTTTTTATACCCGGGAGGTACAACATGGCGTATACACTGGAACAGATTTACGAAGCATTGGGGAAAATCGAGAATGGCGGTACGATGGTGGCGGATTTGCAGGACGCGATTCGCGGAGCCCGTGACGAAGCGGCAAAGAGCCGCATTGAAAAGAATAAAATTCTCGACGCGCTCAATCTTCGTAATGGAGGAGACCCGGACGGAAACCTTCAGAACATCGTAGCGACACTTACTGCACTCCAGGCAGCTGGCGGCGACCCGTCGAAGCTGGGCACGCAGGTCGAGGCGCTGCAGGCACAGGTCAAAGACCTGACCGATAAGTACGCAGCTAGTGAAAAGACGGCGGCAGAAGAAAAAGAAAAGCGTATTCAGACGGCGATGAAGTCGCAGGTCCTGGCGGCCCTCACAGACGGCAAAGCCATTAAGCCGGACGTCTTCACGCAAGTGCTGCTCAGTCATATCAGCGCTAAAGACGATGGCAGCCTGGTCTACAAAGAGGGGGACAATGAGGTCTCTATTGCCGACGGCGTGAAAGGCTGGCTCAGCAAGAACCCGTGGGCGGTGAAAAATGACAGCCGCTCCGGTAGCGGCGAGGCTGGCGGCGGCGGAACGGGTTCCGGTGGCAAAGCGTATACGATGGAAGACCTAAAAGGCATGACCCGTGCAGAAATCAATGAGCACTGGGGCGAAATCAGTAAAGGTATTGATAAAGGAGATGGAAACTAATGGCAATTTCAACGTTTATTCCAACCATTTGGGAAGCGCGCTTACTGGCGCACCTGGACAAGGCGCTTGTCTATGGGAATCTGTGCAATCGGGATTATGAAGGCGATATTTCGCAGGCCGGGGACACGGTAAAGATCAACCAGATCGGCGACATCGCCGTGCGGGATTACAAGAAGGCGGAAGACATTACTCTGGATGATGTGGACGGCACGCCGACGACACTCAAGATCGACCAGCAGAAGTATTTCGGCTTTAAGGTCGATGATGTAGATGCCGCCCAGGCGAACGTCAATCTGATTGATGGAGCGATGCAGCGGGCGTCTTATGCGGTTCGTGACGTCGTAGACCAGTATATCGCGGCGTTCCATAAGCAGGCCGGGGTAACGGATGGCCTCGGCTCAGATACGAAGCCGCTGGCCCTTACCACCGCCGCCCAGGCCTATGAGGCGTTGGTAGATATGAAAGGCGCGCTGGATGACCAGAACGTCCGCGCTGACGGTCGTTTTGTCGTGGTCCCGTCCTGGTTCTACGGGCTGATGCTCAAGGACAATCGCTTTGTTGCGGCCGGCACGGCAAAGACGGACGCGGTGCTGACGAACGGCTTCATCGGTACGGCGGCCGGGTTTAGCATCTACCAGTCTAATAACGTGCCGAACACGGCGAAGGCGAAGTATAAGATTCTGGCCGGTACAACGCAGGCAATTTCCTACGCGTCGCAGATCGCCAAGACGGAAGCCTTCCGGCCGGAAAAATCGTTCTGCGATGCCGTAAAAGGGCTGTTTGTTTACGGCGCCCAGGTCGTGCAGCCGAAAGCGCTGGCGTGCATGACGGCGAACCCGACGGCAGGCGCATAGGCGTATGGATCTCTACATTGAGGTCCACGGGCTGGAAGAAGCCTTGTCCCGGTTAGACCGCGTTTCGGCCGGGGCCAAGGCGCAGCTGCGGCAGGCGATGCAGATGGCCGTGCGGGACATTCAGGAGGAAGCGAGAAGCAAGCACCGATTTGTCACGCGTACCGGTGAGGCGGAACGGTCCATCACTACTGCGGTCGAATCCGGGAGAGATACCCTTGTTGGCACTGTCGGCACGACACGAAAGGTGACGGTCTACCTTCATCAGGGGACTCAGGGGCATGTGATTCGGCCGAAACGAAAGCTGGCGCTGCGCTGGACAGCAGGCGGTCAGTTTGTATTTGCCAAGCGGGCCTATCATCCGGGAACCCGGCGTGATCCTTTTATTTTTGACGCGGCGCGCAGTCAGGAGCGGCGTGTTGTCGGGCGTTTTGAAAGAGCCATACAGCGCGTGATGGAAGAGGTGAGGTAATGGAGTTCGTTACACTGGCTGATATTACGGATAATATCCTGACATGCAGAGACGAAGATATCGCCTTTGCCAACGATTACCTCCATCGGCTGGCCGTATCATTCAGTCTGGCCGATGAGGAAATTCGGCTGCCGCCTGCGCTGTCTGTCAAGCAGCTCGGCAAGGCGATTGCCTGCCGGGAGTGCGCGGCGTCTATGGTGGGCTCAGATACGACGGTCATGGTAGATGGCAGCCGTTCGGAAGATGTTTATTTCCAGAAGTATAAGATGTACGTTCAGCTGGCCAAGGACCTGGAAAGTCGGCTGACCTATGCCGATTTTGCCGTGACCGGTACGGATGGCAGCGGGAAGGGGGGTGTCGGGGTAATCCGCTTATCCCGCGCATGATGAACCGATTCCGACAAATTGCGAATGAAATTTGTGAAATCCTGAAAGAGGAATTTCCGGATATGGTGTGGCTGAACGCCGTAGCCGGACCGGCCTACCCTAAGGAGCTGACGGGGTATATCTGCTGCGATTCCATCGCGTACGAGCCATACAGTAAGGAAAAGCGGCAGGCCTCGGCGGTGTTTACGATTGAAATTATCTCCCCGAACCCTAAGGGCAAGGAGAACGACGCGCAGTATATTGAGGACCTGGCGATGGAGGTCGGTGACGTCCTGCGTGAAAATGAAACGATTGACGGCTGGGCGGAAAACAGCAATGTCGATAAAGTTGTCTTTGCCACGCCGGCAGGGATGACGAATATCGGCCTGGCCGTTTTTCAATTTACCGTTACGTACACAGATTAGGAGGATATAGCATATGGCACGTAAATTTGCAACACCTACCAATACCGGCTCGGTCGCTACCGCCGGGAAAGATTATCTGATTTATTTGAATACAGGCGAAACGGAAGCCGCCCCGGTATGGACGCTTCTCGGTGGGCAGCGCAGCGGCGATCTTACCCGTAAGGCCGATTCGATCGACGCCAGCAATAAGACGTCCGGCGGATGGAAATCGACACTGGCCGGACTGCGCGAATGGAGTATTGACCTGGAATCGGTCGTTATCCTCAGCGATGCCGGGGCCCAGTTCCTGGAAGACGCCTTTAATGAGGGGCAGCTGGTTAATGTTAAATTTGAATACCCGGACAAGAAATACCGTACCGGTTGGGCCGCTGTCACGGACCTCAGCCTGTCGACGAAATACGATGACGCGGCCACCATTAAGGGGACGCTGTCCGGCAATGGCGCGCTGTCGGATTTGAAGAACGCAGCCGGCGCATAAGGAGGGGGCCCTAAATGCAGAAAGTACCGTTTGAATTATTCGGCGAAGGCCAGTACCTGTATTTTAACGTCGCGCGCCTGGCGCAGCTGGAGCAGGCGTGTGGGTGCGGCATCAGCAATATCGTCAGTAAGCAGGAGCTGAACCTGGGCGTGTTGATCAAAATTTTCATGATCGGCCTGGGACAGCATAAGAAGCGAAATGAGCTCTGGTATGCGCAGCGGATGCAGGAGCTGCTGGACGACGGGGCCAGCCTGGAAGAGGAGTTTTACATACCGGCAGTGAAAGCGATTGCCGGTAGCGGCATTCTGGGCAAGGCGGCATACTATGCGGCTTTCCCGGAGGAGCTGACGGATAAGGCGGCGCAGGACGTAGAAGACGAAAAAAAAGAGTAGAGGCGGAGGGGGCTGCGGATAAGCCGCCCACGTCTTTTTATGAGTGGCTGGAATGGGCAGAAACGCAGGCATACGGGCCGTTAGCGCTAAAGCCCTGGGAGTTTTACCGACTGACACCGATGGAGCTGTATAAGCTGATTGACGGATATCAGGCGCGCAGGGAAGACGGGGCCTTTATGGCTGCCTGGTTTACCAGCAACATGATGAGCGTGCACACAAAACATCCCGTGCCGGCTAAAGAGCTGGTGCGGCCGTTCCTGCACGAGAAGACCAGCGGGGAGCTGCGCCGCGAACGGGAAGAATTTTTAAAGTCGTTTACCAGACAGCGAGAGGAGGCGGGATTGGATGGCGACCGTAGCGAGTATCTTGATCCGGATCGGAGCGAATAGCACCGGACTGCGCCAGGAGCTACAGAAGACAAAAGCAGAATTAAACGCATCGCTGGGAAACGAAGCGATGGCGGCGTCTCGCATGGCCATTCTCGGCATCGCCGGGGTAGCCGCTTCGCTCGGCGCGCTGGGCGCTAAAGCGGTACAGGCGGCCGGGAATTTCCAGCAGGTGCAGGCGGCCATGACGAACATGCTGGGCAGTGCGGAACAGGCACAGGCGCTATTAGGGCAGTTACAGGATTTCGCAGCGAATACGCCGTTTGAGTTTAGCGACGTAGCGGCTGCGTCCCAGAAGTTCCTGGCGTTTGGGTTTACCGCCGAACAGATTATCCCGACGCTGCGGGCTGTCGGGGATGCTGCGGCAGGCGTCGGGCTCGGAAAAGAAGGGATTGACCGGATTACCATTGCGCTTGGGCAGATGGCTGCCAAGTCCAAGGTCCAGAGCGAGGAAATGCTGCAGCTTACCGAAGCCGGCATTCCTGCCTGGCAGATGCTGGCTGATAAAATAGGCGTATCCGTGCCCCAGGCCATGGATATGGTCACGAAAGGCGCGGTCAACGCGCAGACGGGATTACAGGCTTTGGTCGGCGGTATGGAGGAACGGTTTGGCGGCATGATGGACCAACAGGCGCAAACCATCACCGGGACCTGGTCCAATATGATGGACGGGCTGAGCCAAACGGCGATTGCTGTGGGGCAGCAGATTTCTGACGCGCTGGATCTTCCCGATGTGTTCAAGGGGATCGGCGACAGCCTGCAAACGTTCGCCGCCCTGGTGAAGGATAAGGGGATCCCCGAAGCCTTGCGGCAGATGATTCCCCCGGAGGTGCAGGTAGCTGCAGCAGGGCTTGCCGCTGTGCTGCTGACGTCCACGATTCCCGCGCTGACGCAGTTCTCTTTATCGGTTAAGCTAGCCGCCGCACCGCTTACGGTTAATTTCCTGAGTGGTGTTACGGCCCTGAAAAATGCACTGGCTACGCTGCCGACCGGAATGGCTGCGGCTACGACGAGCTTTACGCTGCTGAAAAGCGGCGCCCTTTCCACGGTAGCCGGGTTTACGGGGCTTCTTGGCAGCGCGAAAAGCCTGCTTACGTCGCTGCCGACGGTGGTAACTACGGTAGGGCGCCTGGTAGTGGCGTTCGGCCCGCTGGGGATCATCCTTGCAGCCGTTGGCGCAGCTATTGCAGCGTTTATTTCTTCCGGTCACAGTCTGACGGACCTGTTTAACGTCATGCCGGGCACGATGGATGCCGTCCATATGGCTGGTGATGCCTTGAAGCGGCTTTGGGGCGAGCTGGGGCAGGCGATCAGCAATTTAGTATCTGCCGCGTCTCCCCTTATTACCCTTTTGGCTACGGTGGCCACGGCGGCGATTTATGCCATCATTGCGGCGATCAACGTCGTTGTCGCCGTTCTTTCCTTTTTGCTGGCGACGGTAACGAATATCGTTACGGCGGTTATCGCCGGATTTAACTGGCTATATGATGGGATATCTTCTGCCCTGAGCCGGATAGGCAGCGCGTTAGGAGATATGGCAAACGCGATCTTGCCGGAATGGGCCAGGAGCGGGTTATCTACCATCCGCAGTTTTGTGCAGACGGCGATCGGCTGGCTGCAGGGGCTCATCCAGAAGATCTTCCAGACGAATAATGCGTTGAGTAATGTCGGCAGCAACATGACACCGGAAGAGAAAGCCCGGCGGCAGGCCAATCAGGAAATCAGCCAGTCTGGGCCCAGTACGGGCACCTCGGATTCTGCGATGCCGGACTTTCAGCAATTCAATGGCGGCGGGGCTTCCGGAGGCGCCGGTGGTACCTCTGGCAAGGCGGGCCACTATGATCCGCGCGCCGGGGCGATTTATAACGCGCAGGCCCTTAGCGGTTTATCCTATGGCACCGGCGACGGGCAGGTCGTTTGCACGACGTACATTGAAAACGCATGGAGCAATGCTGGTGTATCTAACGCCTGGGACCTGGGGCCGAATGCGAATTCCTGGGCCCAGAACGCAGGGGCCGCGTTCCATACGGCAGGCTCCGGATATGTGCCCAAGCCTGGGGACGTGGCCATCACCAATGACGGTGATGGCGACCCGCAGGGCCATGTCATCATGATTGATGAAAACGGAACCGGGTATTATGCGGCAGGCGGGGCCAAGGGCGTATCGGCCCATTATGATACGGACCATCGGGACGCCTTTAACGTGCACGGCTATATCAGCATGGCGGAATACGCCGGTTTTCCGGATAGTGGTAGTGGCACACAACGGCCGCAGTTTAACTGGGACCAGAGCGAATACACGCAGGCCATTAAAGCGGCGTCTACGGCGTATAATCTGGACCCGGCGCTGCTGCTGGCGGTAGCGATGCGGGAAAGCGGCGGTGATACCATTAGCGGGCTTTCCATGTCCGGCGGCAACGGGGGCGGGATGATGCAAATCCTAAGCCCTGACCAGGACATTGCAGGCACAGACGGCAGCCGTGTCCGGATCGGTGACCTCTATCAGGATTATCAGTCTAGTATGCTGTCAAACGCTATGGCCGGGGCGGCCATGCTGAAAGATAAAATTAACGCCGCCGGCGGCGATACCTGGGCCGGTGTGGCCAATTACTACGGCGGCGAGGATAAGGATGCCTACGCTGCGCAGGTCAAGGCGAATTACGGCAAGGTGCAGAGCCAGGGGGCCAGTGGCGGTGGCAACTTCATCCAGCAGCAGGCCCAATATCGCAAGCAGATGACGGAACAGGCGATTCAGGCGCACAAGCAGATTGATGACAGTTATGCCCAGTCTGCAGCCACACAGGTGGAGCTGACGGACCGCAAATTTCAAAAGGAATATGAAAAGCTGAACGAATCGAAAGCGTTTAATGCCAGCTATCAGAAAGACAAGGAAAAGCTGGATGTCATGTATGCCCAGGAGCATTTGAAAGCGGTAGAAGCGGACGCGCAGAAAGAGCAGCAGATTCGCGGTAAAGCGCAGGAGATCGCGGCTAATCTCAAGGCGAATGCTCCCGATGTTACGGATACCGCCAGCGACAAGGCCTTGGCCAAGATGGAAGCAGATTATGATAAGGCCATCACGTCGATCCAATCCAAATGGCAGCAGTACGCGTCGGAATACGCCAGCATGACGCAGAGCCAAAAGGCCCTGTTCTTGCAGGAGCTGGATGAAGAAAACGTGGCCTATGAAGTGGCGGCCGATGGCAGACTGTCGTTTGCCAGGCAGATGTACGCCGAAGAGCTGGCGCAGTACAAGTCGCTGATTGACCAGAAAACTGCCTACTACCAGCAGGCAAAGGATATCGAGGCGGATATGGAAGAAGCCAGGAACCAGGTATCCATGGAGAAGCTGCAGGCCGTGCTTACCGACGAAAACGCGGCCCGGCTCAACGACTATGAAGCGCAGAAATCCATGATGGAAACCTATCAAGAGACGTATCTGGCGGCGCATGCTGCGACAGCGCAGATGGTGGCCAGTATGTACAGTACCGCATTCAGCGGCCTAAGCTCGGCTATTACGGATACGATCATGGGCACGAAGACGCTGGGCGCAGCCTTTCAAAGTCTGGGGAAATCCTTGATTCAGGTAATCGTGGAGTTCTACGCTAAACAGCTGGCAGGTATGATTACCAATAGCGCCATGGCAAAAGCCCAATCGTCCGCGGCAGTAGCGCAAACAGCGGCAGAGGGGACGGCTATGGCGGCCGCATTAGGCCCGGCTGCCTTCTTCAAGCTGGTCCTTGATCCGGCCTCTGCCGGGGTAGCCATGGGGCTCATGTCGGCAGGAACCGCGGCGGCCCTGAGTTCGTCCGTGGCTTCCGCTTTTACAGGGTTAGGCTCTTTATCTAAGAGCGGTGCTACCTGGACGGAAAAGCAGGCCGCCCTAACAACCGCTCCGTGGAATGGCCAGAAGCTGGCATCCGGCGGCATTACGAAAGGGGCAACTATTGCCATGATCGGCGAAGGGCACCACGATGAAGCGGTTTTGCCCTTGTCCCGTGATACGTTTGAACGGCTGGGGCTGATTGATGGCGGCAAGTCCGTAAACCAGGTGTCAATGAACGTCAGTACGATAGATTCCTCGTCGTTCACGGACTTTCTCCGTAACGGCGGATTGGACACGATCCGACAGGCGCTTTTTGAAAATGATCGGAATTTTGCCTCGGAAGCAGGTGTGTTTTAATGCGTAAATTTCCAACGGAACTGAATACGCTCAGCTGGTCCAGTACAAAGGCCATGACATGGAACACGGAAATTCAAAAGTCCGGGAGTGGCCGGGTCCGGACGATGACCAATCAGCTGTATCCGGAGTGGACGATCGAGACGAAATTTGCTTATCTGTCCGATGAGGAATACCGGAAGCTGCTAGGGTTTGTGGCGCTCTGTAAGGGCGCCTTTGAACCCTTCCTATGGCTGGACCCGGAGGACCATGCGGAAACGGGAGTACAGTTGCCAGTCGTAACGCCAGGGACGTATCAATGCTTGCGGCGGATGGGGCCCTATATCGAGCCTGTGGAGTATGTTGAGAACGTTACCGTATACGTCGACGGTAAGAAGCGATCTGCGGCGGATTACACCATCACTAACGGCTGTGTGGTATTCGGCACGGCTCCCGCGTCGACTGCGGTAGTCACGGCGGATTATACATACTGGTGGAAAGTCATGTTTAAGGACGACGGGTTGACCGTGGAACGGGTATTCCAGCATATTAATAAAACGAAGTCGTTCAAGCTGATAACGGTGAGGTGAGAGGATGAAAGAAGTAAGCAAAGATCTGGAATCGTATCTGAATACAGCCAAAAACATGACCTCTTGCGACCTTTACGAGCTGACGCTGTTCGGCGGGGAAACGTCTTATTACGCCGATACCGATATGGATATTACCTATGACGGCCATGTGTATGCGCATAATGCGCTGCTTATCAAGCGTGACCAGATCAAGCTGAACAGCAGTGTAGTGGTAGATACGATGACCATCACCATCCATGCCGGGCAAAAGGACGCGATTGGAAAGGATCCCATCCTCAAGGCTGCGCATGATGGCGTGCTGGATCGAGCCAAGCTGCAGCTGCGCCGCTGCTTTTTCCGGGATACGACGATTATCGGCTGCATTTCCCTTTTCGGCGGGACCGCGGAAGTCAAGAGCGCCGGCGGTATTAAGCTGCAGCTGAGCGTCAAGGCCAAGACGCAGGGGCTCAACATGCAGTTCCCTATTCGTAAGTATTATCCGCAGGGGACCTACTCCGCAGACGATAAGAGCCAGGTAATTTCCAGCAAAGATACGGATGATACCTGCCTTATCGCTCCGTTCGTCCCCAGAAAGGAAGTGCTCATATGACCGATGGAGAAAGGATAGCGGCTGCGGCCTGGCACTGGCTGAATACCCCGCATGTCAATCAGGCGCGGGTCAAGGGCATCGGTGTCGATTGTGGGATGCTGCTCATTGGAGCGCTGGAGGATGCGGGGCTCATTGGGTACGGGGATATCCCCATTAAACCGTATTCCAACGAGTGGCATTTGCATCACAGCGAAGAGTGGTTTTTATCGTATGTAAAGAAGTATTGCGAACCTGTCGCCGCGGCGGATATGGCCATCGGCGATTTTTTACTGTTTCAGTTCGGCCGCTGCGTTTCGCATGCCGGCATTTATCTGGGAGAGGATCGTATCATTCATGCGGTTATCGCGCAGGGAGTTATTTTATCTGATCTGCATGATGTAATGTTCCTGGATAGTCATGGAGAAAGCCGACTGCGCGGCGTGTACCGGTTTAAGGGGGTGAGCGCATGAGTTTTTTCCGTGGTCATACGACCACCATCAGAGGAAATAAAATATCAGATTTCACGGTCAGTACGGCCGAATACGGAGCGCCGGTCCCGGAGATTCTGGGCACGACGCGGGTCAGCGGGAATGTGATCTATTACGACGACTTTACCGCACATGAGCACCGGGAATCACAGCGAAGCGGCAAAGGTGGGCATCGCAGTAAGACCGTGACCATTTCCTATACCTATACCGTAGCGGTGCTGCTGGGGCTTTGTGAAGGGCCTATCCATGGGCTGAAAAGAGTATGGAAAGGGAAGAATATTTACACGTACCCGGATAAAGAGATACAGCTGACGCTGCACGCTGGCGCCAAAGATCAGGCTCCCTGGGCCTATACACAGGGGAAGCATCCGGATAAGGCCCTGTCGTATTCTGGTTTGGCTTACGTCGCCGGTGTCATTGACCTGGGTGACAGTGGCTCCATGCCGAATTACAATTTCGAGGTAGCCGGGAAGCTGCTGGATACCGGGGACGGTGTAGACGTCAATCCGGCCGATTACATTCGGTATGTGCTGGATAAAGCCGGGCTGAGCGCCGTGAAGATCGTAGGACTGGACAAGTACCGCAAGTACTGCGCAGCCGCTGATTTACTGATTTCTACTCCTTCGGACGAAACATCCGCCAAGAGTGCGCGGGAAATTATCAATGAAATCGCCACGTTGACCAATGCGTATGTCTTCTGGTCGAATGATACGTTCAAGATCGTGCCGCTGGACGATCGAACGTACTCCGGATGGTCCCCCAATCGAACGGTACTGTACGACCTGACGGCAGATGATTTTATTCCGCAGTCTGGGGGAGCACTGGTCACGTACCAGCGCAAGGACAGCAGTGAGGTGTATAATCAGTACCCTGTGGAGTTTATCAACCGGGCGAATGGATACGAAAAAGAAACGGTCAGCTATGCCGTGACGGACGATATCGCCGATTATGGCCTGCGGCAGGCCAACACGACGCAGGCGCATTATCTGTACACTAAGGAGCGGGCAGTCAAGCTGGCAGAATCGCTGGCCCGCAAGGGGAAATATGCGCGTAATAAGTACACTTTCAAGTTGGATTGGTCCTTCTGCCGGCTGGAAGTCGGCGACTTGGTCACATTGACAGACGTCAACTGCGGGCTGAATAAGCAAGTCGTCCTCATTGACAGCGTCACGGAAGGCACCGACGGGCTGCTGACGTTTACCGCCATATCCCGCCCAGATGGGGCATACAGCGCCGCAACGTACGACGTACATGCCAATGATCGGCCGTACGTCAACTACAATATCGCTGCGCCGGATACGGCACCGCCAGTCCTCTTGCAGCCGCCGTCCGATCTGACGGCCAATGGGCTGGAGCTTTGGATCGGCGCAAAAGGGTCTGCCGACGGCTGGGGCGGCTGTGACGTATATGTCAGTGACGACAATGCCCATTATCGGCCGGCCGGACAGATTACCAGCACGGCCCGGATCGGCACGCTGGCCACGACGGTGACGAAGGCCGCCACCGCCATCGAGGTCGCGGTCAATGGGACTTTTTTGTCCGGGGCGCAGCAGGATGCTGACCGGGGCAATACGCTTTGCTGGCTGGACGGAGAATGTCTGTCTTATCAGACGGCAGAGTTACTGGCGAACGGACACTATCAGCTGTCCGGGCTGGTACGAGGTCAATATCAGACGACGGCGGCTGCGCATAATGCGGAAGTTTCTTTCTGCCGACTGGATAATACCCTATTAAAGATTGCTTTCCGCAAGGAGGATATCGGTAAGCAGATATACTTGAAGTTTGTGTCGTTCAATGTGTTCGGGTCCGGTAATCAGTCGCTGGCCGATGTAGAGCCGGTACGGTACACACTGGCGGCGTATTCGCTGCCGGCAGTGACGCAGATCACGGCGTATACACGGTACGAGTGGACGCAGGATCGGGAATCAACCTACGCCATTGTGGTAAGCTGGACACCGCCGGAGCTGCAGAGCTACCTGGAAGGGAACGTGTGGTATAAGCGCAAAAGCAGTGGAAGCTATGCGGGCGAGTGGTCCTTTGGCGGAGCCGGGGTCCATCAGGTAATCATCCCGCAGGCTGTCGTAGGCAACACGTATAAAATCGCAGTAACGACCAAAGACAAGCACGGGTTTTCTACGGCACCAGATATAGCGCCTTTTGTAGAACTTGTGGTTGCAGTAAAATCGGAAATTCCATTAGCGCCGCCTGGTGCGAAAATAACCTTTGATACAGTGACGCGGATCAAGTGGGATGAGGTCACGAATACGGATATCGCTTACTATGAGCTGCGGACGGATCAAAATCCGGGGAATATTGCTGGATTGCTGATGCAGACAAATGACCTGCAGGCGACGCTTACCTTAGGCAAGCGTTCCGGAACAATATACTTGTATGCAAAAAGTACAGTTGGCGCGTATTCCACTCCTGCCACGCTGACTTACAACAAGCCAATTCCAGCGACTCCCGCAGCACCGGTTGTTACGGCTAAAATCGGAGCGCTGGCTGTCGAAACCGACGCCATACCGATTGATTGTATCGGTGCTGTTGTGCGCATCAAAGGGGCCTTATCCGTAAAATCAATTAAAATACAGGATAGGCTGGCTATGCTTGCAGTCGATCCGGATATCTACGATGTAACTGTCACCTTTTATGATCTGTTCGGAGAGGGGGCAGAATCTGGGGCAACAACATGCACGGTAAAGCCGACGATCGATCCTGAACTGTTGAGAGACATGCAAGTCACAGAAGATAATTTAAATGCTACGTTAAAGCAAACGTTAGCTGATTTGCAAAGCGCTAACGAGTCTACGAGTACAGCTATGGTTGATCTCAAAGACGCGGATGCGGCTATGCAGTCGTCTCTCGACGCCATGGAACAAACCATTGTTGATAATAAGCAGGCGATAGAGATGCAGGTAGTTGGAATTAATGAGAATGTCAACGAAGTAGTTAAAACGGCTGCCGGCAATACTGCTACGATAGCTACTGTGCAAAAGCAGGCCGATGAGATAAATGCTAAAGTGATGGCGCAGCAAACCAGCATATATGGTATTAACACGACCATAGCCGGTATCAAGTCAGACGTAAACGGACAAACTACGAAAATAAATATTTTATCTAATACTGTTGATGGGAATAAGGCAACCATTTCGGCTGTGCAAACATTGGCCGATCAAGCGATCAGCAAAGCCAGCAGCGTAGAACAAACGGTGAGCGGATTTAAATCGACTGTAACTGCGCAGATAAGTGGCTCTGATGCATATGCACAGGCATTGTCAGCCATGGCGCATGGAAAGCTGCTGAATCCCGACGGGGATACGTGCTTTAAGACGCTTCGTGCTAATCTTTATACACGGGGCGTAGATCCACCTACTGCTGAAACATTGACATATGTAGAGCCCTTTGATACGGCCCCACAAACTGGCGGAAAGCTGCTTCGTATATTTACATCGGCAGCAGGTATGACGTCATCCGTGTCCGGTGGGGTTCACTTTGCCAATATCTGTAAAGGGGGCGCTTCCGTAGAATATATTTTTCGCATGATTGCGAATGTACCTATTGGTCATACGATTAACTTGGCGCAGAATAGTTTAGGTGATAGTGGTGGCTACGTTAAATGGATAACTGCCAACGCGGGGACTGGAGATTGGCAAGAGTACATTGGTATGTGGCATTACGGAACCACGTTTAAAAACGCGAAATGGGGGACAGCTTCTGGACATTTTTATATTACCAATAACAGCGGAACCCAGACAGAAGACTTTGAATGGTATGTGTCGTCAATAGCTTTTTACGATGTTACGCAATATCAACTTGTCCCTGATAGCATACAGACGCAAATAACGCAAAATGCTGATAGCATCAGCGGGATCGTCAAGCGTGTCAGTACCAATGAGACGAACATCACTGCCCTTAAAGTTACCGACAGCAGCTTGTCATCTACGATCAGCAGTAACTACACAGCTTTGGATGGCAAGATCAGCAGTAATGCGAGCAAGATTACGCAAACGGCCAACAGTGTATCAGCTGTCGTAGCTAACCTTTCCAAAGCACCTAATGCTACCGGATATGCGGCTTTTACACAGCTCTATAACGCCGTCGGTTTAAAAGTGGCGCAAGGGGATATTATGACGTATCTTAATCTGTCGCCAACGACAGTCAAGATTAAGAGCAGCCTGATCAGTATTGACGGTAATACAACGTTTGCCAATAATGTTATTGTCAATCGGATGCTTGCGGCTAGAGCCGTAACTGCCGATAAAATGTCTATCGGATCACTATCAGCTATTTGCGCGAATTTAGGTACCGTCACTGCAGGGACAATCAGTGGCACGACGATTACCGGTAATACAATCACCGGGGGGACGATTAATGGAGCTGTTATTAATTCCGGAACGATTAATGCTAATGTAATAAAACAATCAGGTTTTAATATAAAAAATTTTTTTATAAGCAAACAAATTGTAAAAAATGGTAATGTGATTACTATCCCTTCGGGATTTACAAGGGAACAGTGCGATATTGTAAATGTAGGCATGTATGGCAGTGCGGTAAGGGCACCATCTAGTCGTTATGAATCGGATATAACCAGCTTTCTTAATAACAATGGAGGGCGCATTACGCCAACGACTGATAAAGTATTTGTCGGAGATGATCATATTATATGCGGCCTTAATGGACTTACTGCTTGTTGTTGGTATTCTTATTCGAATTTCTACGAAGGATCAAACGGAGGAGGTGGATATACATATTACGGTGGTTATGGCAGTATCGTTGTTATAGTAATTGCGCATAATTAGTTTTTAACTGCTATTTTGCGGTTATTTTATATTTAAAGGAGGATAATGATGGAAAAAGTATTTTCTGAAAACGGAGATTTTGAAGCAACAGTAACCAATGCAGCGCAAGATCAGCACGACGAAAAGCACGTAGCCTATTCTGAAAATGGCGGCGCGGCCGCTGCGCGTGTAACGAAGGAAGAGTGGGATGACTACGACAGCAAGCATCAAGAAGAAAGCCCAAAAAGTCATAGTGAGAATGGGTAAAAGCAGTGTGGGGGGGGGCAGCATAATTGCTGCCCTTCATCTTTTCGGTAAAGGAGATAAACAATGGAAAAAAGGTATATATGTAATGGCAAGATGACTTATCCGAATGGTGGTGAGTCGAGTACGCAGTATGCTTTTACCAGTACACAGGACGGAGTAATGATTACGATCAATGATCCGAATGATATGTTGTTTGACTATGGGGATCACGTCATTTTAGCTGTTACCAAAGCACCTGCTGAGGATAGCAGTACTACACCTGCCGACACCACTGCGCCTATAGCATAAAGGAGGTATTGGAATGGAATGGTTATCTATTGTGGGGCCTATTACTGGGCTCCTTACGGTTTGCGGTATCATCTTCAATTTCAGTGTCATCAAGCCGCTGAACTCATCAATTGCAGACCTTCGGGCACTCATTAAGGGTACCCAAATCTATGTGAAAAGTATCGAGGAGAAGCGGCAGGGGATGGATACCCGACTTACACGCGTGGAGGAGTCCGCAAAGCAGGCGCATCATCGACTGGATGACCTGCAAAAAGAGGTGCATCATATTGAAAAGTAGGATTATCAAATTTGGCAAGTGGGCAGAGCGAAACTGGCTCCCATTAATCATCATCATAGCCTGTGTGATGATGATTTTTTTATGCCTGGTGTTGATCAGCTGGCTATACGGATACTGGAGCAACGCGCTACTGGGCACACGCTTTGAAATCACATCATGCTGGCAGGGCGTGACCGCAGTCATTACAGGGCTGGCCGGAATTGTGGGGCTGGCAAAAGCGGCCTGGACGAAATACGGCTATGACAGCCGATTCAATTCTGCAAAGTGCACAATGCCTATACCTGCAATGGCAAAAGAAAAGACAAAGGAGGAATGATGAATGGTTAGAGGTTTTGATGTATCAGAAAACCAAGGATATTTGGATACCGATTTCTGGCAAGACGCCGTAGACAGCGGATGTAAATTCGTCTACGTTCGCTGCTCGTGGGGCAATGGGCACGAAGATGAGCAATTCCGGCACAATGTGCAGATGGCGCATGAATATGGTTTGATGGTAGGTGCGTATCACTATGACTACTCGCTTACGCCGGACATCACAGCGGAACACGCACGAAAATGTGCAGCTATTATCGCCGATAGCGGCGTACTTTTGGAGCTCCCGGTCTTCTTTGATCTGGAAGATGCTGATGGCTGGAAAGAATGCCATGGATATAACTTTTCAGGGGCCAATGCTACCGCGCAGTGCCAAGCATGGATAAACAATATCGGGCTGGCTACTGGGGTATATGCCCCATATAGCTGGTTAGAGCGGGAAGTAGCGGATAGCGCCGGTAATGGTGGCGGAGCGATTGACTGGCGTGGCCTCAATTGCGCAGTGTGGAATGCCGAATGGGGGAATGCTGATGATGTCAAGGGCTTTGTCTGGCAGGATACAAATAAGCTGCCTATCAGAGGGTATCTTGTTGATGGGGATTGGATGTATGCTGACTCTCTCTTTGTGTAGGAGGTGATCCTTTTGTTATATCTGCCGCAATTACGTGAGGAGGTCGATAAGATTGCCAAAAATCCTAAAATCATTGTTATTTGCTGCATCCTTTGCCTTATTGTTGTGTGGGCCGGCGGCTGGCTACTGTGCCGGCACTACGAACATGACGCAGCCGCAGACAGTCATGATACAACTGTCACAATACAATCGATTGCAGACGATAATCACACAGCAAGAGATGACATTGACGCAGCTGCAGGACAGATTGATGCTGCTGAAGAGCAGTTCGACGGAGCAACAACAGCTC
>NZ_OEQB01000010.1 GCF_900240295.1 Megasphaera vaginalis (ex Bordigoni et al. 2020) | reverse complement strand
ATGTCTCAATTTCTTGAGACCTGCACTCTGGCGTTTCATTCGTTGCATTGTTCAGTTTTCAAAGGCCACGCCGCCGTTTGGCGACTCGTTTATCTTACCAAACTATTCCTAGTCTGTCAAGATCTTTTTTGCTGCTGTGCGCGCTCGCGCCATCAACAGCTTGTTCATTCTATCAGACTTCTTCCTCCTTGTCAAGCGTATCACAGCCCCTTTTTAAGGGCAATGCATATCGATATCGAAACGGCCTTCACCAATGGTCCCGGATGACACGCACTTTGGAGCACAACCGCACCGCTACGGTATCGCACTCAGCGGCCCATCCAGCCTTACATACTGGGTCCCGCGTTCTTTTTCACCTTAATGTACGACATATCTTTGACAAATCTACAACAACCGTTCTTTTATATTATGATTTATAATTATCCTTTTTTATTTCCATGTGTACACAGTATAAATTTTCTCCATATTATCGCAATTTCCTCTTGTATTTACAAAAAAAAGTATGTATAATTATAAAAAGTTTACAAGTTATTTATCCTAAAAAAAAGGAGATGCATGATGAACAAAAAAGTATTGGCTTTAGCAGCGTTATCGCTTGCCGCCGTTACAGCTTTATCGGGCTGCGGTTCTTCAGATAATCAGAAAACAGCAGATAAAGAAAAAAACACGCTTATCGTCGGGTTGGAGCCGACATTCCCGCCTTTTGAATTTACGGAAAACGACAAATATGTGGGCTTCGATATTGATTTTTCTCAAGCCATTGCCGAGAAAATCGGCATGAAGGCGGAAGTAAAAAGCATGGGCTTTGATGCCCTGATTCCGGCTCTGCGCAGCGGGCAGATCGATATGATCGCTTCCGGTATGGATGTCACACCGGAACGGGAAAAACAGGTTTCTTTCACGGCGCCGTATTTCCAAGGCGGTTATGTCGTAGTCGTTCGCAAAGACAATACGGATATTCACGGTTTCAATGATCTGTCAGGCCGTACCGTAGGCTCCCAAGTCGGCACCAAGGGGGTTGATTATGCACAGGAAAAGGGAGCCACTGTAAAACAGTTCGACTCCAACAGCCAAGGCTGGATGGAACTGGCCGGCGGTACTTGTGACGCCGTCGTCATCAATAACTCTGTCGCCCTTTATTATTTGAAACAAGGCGGCAGCAATGACCTGAAGATCGTCGGCGAACCGATCATGGCCGAGGGTATGGGGTTGGCAATCAGCAAAGACCATCCCGAACTGCTGGAAAAGGTGAACAAAGCGATTGCCGATTTGAAAGCCGACGGAACATATGCCAAGATTTACATGAAATGGTTCGGCAAAGAACCGCAGAACCCGTAAATGTATAAAGCTTACGTATTCGACTTTGACTACACCCTTGCCGATTCCGAAAAAGGCATCGTCATGTGTTTCGAAATGCTGCTTGCCGACGAAGGGTATCCGCCGGTGAGCAAAGACCGTATTCGCGCCACAATCGGCAAAACGATGTACGATTCAACGGCCATTCTGACGGGCGAAACGAACAGCAGCAGGATTCATGAACTCATCGAGTTTTATCGTCGCCGCTATTCCGATAAGTACATGACAGCAAATACTCGCTTATACGCCGAAACGATCCCCTGCTTGCGACGCCTGAAGCAGAAGCAGGTATTGATCGGTATCGTCTCTACCAAAACGCGTGCGCGTATCAATCAAACGCTCCAGAAAGACAATATCACCAACCTGATTGATTGCGTCATCGGTATGGAAGATGTAAGCGAGGCCAAGCCATCTCCGCAAGGCTTGAATCAGATTAAAGAACGCTATTCATTGCGGAATAAGGAGATTCTCTATATCGGAGACAGTCTCATTGACGCCGAAACGGCAAAAAACGGTCAAGTAGACTTTACCGCCGTACTGACAGGCGTTACCTGCGCCGAAGCCTTCGCGTCGTGGCCTCATGTGCAGATCATCAAAACATTAGCTGAATTAGATTAAGGAGGATTTATCAATGAAAAAGAAATACGTTTCCATGTTAGTTGCTTCCCTGGCAGCCGTCACACTTCTCGCCGGCTGCGGCACTTCCGACACGAATAAATCAACAGATGCCGCTAAGGACACCAAGACGATCATCGTCGGTACGGAACCGACATTCCCGCCCTTTGAATTTACGGAAAATGAAAAAGATGTCGGCTTTGATATTGATCTGACGCAAGCTATTTGCGACAAAATCGGCTACAAGATGGAAGTCAAAAATCTCGGTTTCGACGCCTTGATTCCGGCGCTGCGCAGCGGCCAGATCGATTTAATCGCCGCCGGCATGGATGCTACTGACGAACGGAAGAAGCAAGTCGACTTTACAGATGTTTACTTCCACGGCGGCTACAGCGTCGTCGTACGTAATGACAATACGGATATTACCGGCTTCGATTCCCTTGCCGGCAAGACCGTCGGTGCACAAGTGGCCTCAAAGGCAGGCGATCATGCCGCCGAGCACGGCGCCACATTGAAGCAGTTCGACACCAACAGCCAGGGCTGGATGGAGCTTGAAGCCGGAACCTGTGACGCCGTATCCATTGACAGCGCCGTCGCCATGTATTACTTGAATCAAGGGGGCAGCGCCAAATTGAAGATCGTCGGTGAACCGATTAAAGGTCGCGGTGTCGCCATGGCTGTCAGCAAAGATAAACCGGAGTTACGGGACAAAGTCAATAAGGCCCTGCAAGAACTGAAAAAAGACGGGACATATGCCAAACTCTATCAAAAATGGTTTGGTACGGCGCCGTCAGCTGATGATCAATAATGAACCATAAAAAACATCCCTTCATTTTCAAAAAATGAAGGGATGTTTTTCAGTCATCAACTCGCCCTTTTCTACGCCGCGCACAAACCGCCGATTCCGGCGCCTAGGGATAAACCGGCTGCAGTGACTTACAGGCCGAGGCGTTCTCGTAAATTGATCGTCTGCCAGTCTGACGCCGCCGCATTCTTTTTATCCTCCGACGTTTTCGGTGGCTGCGTAGTTTCCTGCCCTTGGCCCTGCGCCTCTTCTTCTTTTACATCCTTAATGATCTGCCGCACCGTGCCATCAGGCACAAAAATAAATCTGACCGGCAAATTAGCTGCACCGGGCGGCATAATATGCAGCGTTGTTTCCGTACCCGCCGAAAACGAGTCGACATATTCCATAGCATAGGCATTGTCATAGCCCATGCTGTCCCCCTGGCGCGGCAATTCAACGATTTTCGTCAGTTCCCTGCCCGCTTTATCGCGGCGGCGCACTTCGACAACGCCGGAATATTCGCCGCCTTGCGTATTAAAATAGAGATGAATGAGACCGCTTCCTTTCGTCGCGGCCTGAATCGTATAATCGACACCGTAGTTCCCCGTATTTTCGGAGCGCCGCCGGTCAAGTACGTCGGTTCCCTGAAGAAACGCATCTTCTGCGCCATCGCCAATTTTTATATAGCCGATTCCCTCCTTCGGCCTGTACGGGGCGAGCAGATGCAGCGCCCGATCTTTTCCGGTAAAGGTACCGCGAAGTTTCGCCGCGTCACTGGGCAGAACGACAGCCCGCTTCAGGTAAGACAGTGTGTCAGCGTCAGCCGGAAGCATCACCGTTGAAATGACTAGCGGCGACTCCAGTTCCAAATCGACAATGCCGGAAAAGAGTTGACCCGACCAGATCCGCACGTTATCGAGACGGTCGCCCAATACCGCCGCGCCATGCGCCGGCACCATAACGGCACGGACACCGCTGGTTCCTTCATAGTAAGCAGTTGAAAGATCTTTGCCGACATGATAATACGATGCGCTGGGTTTGGAATATTGATATTTAGTGACGACAGCGCGAACATCATGATCGCCGCGGTTTTCTCCGACAACGACGATTTTTTTAACTCCGCTGCTTTCATTAACGTGATAGAAATAGACGCGAACTGAGCCGGAAACCTCATCGCCGTATAGGATACCGCTCTGCTCCGCATATTCCGGGCTGTCGGAAAAAAGCAAGGTGCCCTTATCGGCGGGAACGGAAACAGCCAGCGGCGTCATTGCAGCCGTAACGATTTTCTGCATGACTTCCGGCGTGTTCAGGCCCGGTTCGAATGCAGATGCCAGCGTCACTCCCGACAACATGGCCAACACACAAATCAGATGTTTACAACGTGCATATGCATGTATCATTTCTTATCCTTCCAAATGTTTCGCAATTTCCGATAATTTTTTAAACCGGTGAGCCAACCCGGATTTTGTCACCCCCGAAAGGACTGCCAAATCACCGAGAGAGGCCTCCGGATTTCTCAGCCGTAACTCTGCCGTCTCCTGCAAACGCGACGGCAAATCTCCGAAGCGGCCGGACGCCTGTATCCTGCGAATATCATCGCGCTGCTGAACGGCAGCATTTACCACTTTCTGCAAGTTCGCAGTCTCGCAATTGACGACGCGATTGATATTATTTCGCATATTTTTCATAACGCGCACACTCTCGAATTTCAAATACGCCTGATTGGCGCCGATATAGTGAAGAAAATCGGAAACGCCGTCTCCTTCTTTGATATATACTAAATACTCTCCCTTTCTGTCCGTCATCTTTGCCGGTAAATGAAACCGCTTCATGATCTTTAAAAGGCGTTCGGCAAACGAGAGATGCTTCGTCATCAGTTCCAAATGGTAATCAACTTTCGGCTGATTGACGGAACCGCCGCCCATAAACGCACCGCGCAAAAAAGCACGACTACAGCCGCTCTTTTTGAGATTCAGCGTTGCAAATGACGTCAGTTGCGGATAAAGGGAGAGTGCCCGCAACGCTGCCGTTCCTTCAGCGGATGGGTGAACGCGGACGATGTAATAATTTTTTTTCCGCAATTTCAGCCCCTGGCGTACACGCACTTCGGGACGCAAGGAAAAAGACTCTCTCCACATGGACAAGGCCTTTCTCGCCACGGCATTATTCGCCGTGCTGAATTCGATGCCGACATGACCGTCCTTTCCCGACAGCAAAGAGCCGCCCATGCAGAACAACGCCGCCATTTCCGCCTTGCGGCATTCAGCATCTTCCGCCGCATAATGGGCAATTTCATTTTTCACATCTTCTGCAAAAGACATCATTACGCCCCCTTACTATCGTTTTATGGCGTAGCGCTTTAAATAATAGTGCAGAATTTCCGGCGACAAATCGGTACGTACAGCATTGATCAGATCAAACAACACATCAGCCAACCGTTTCGTATCGTGAATAACGCCCTTCTCCTTGTCGACCAGATCAGCGCGAATGATGACGGCACCACTTTCTCCCGCTTCCTTCCTGTCTATCCGCACAGGCTGCGCTCCCAAGGCCGCATATTTTTGCAGTATTGCCGTATCGATATCACCGTCATTCGCCAGAACGAAATCGATAATCTCGGCGCCGGCATGCTTGTTGATCGCCCTGACATGATCGGAAACGCTGTATCCGTCCGTTTCTCCCGGCTGTGTCATGACATTGCAAATATAAATTTTTTTCGCCTTGCTTTCGCGCACGGCAGCGGCAATATCCGGAACCAGAAGGTTCGGCATAATACTGGTGTACAAGCTTCCCGGTCCCAGGACAATAGCCTCGGCATCGCGAATGGCGTCAACTGCCGACTGAACGGCACGAGGTCGTTCCGGCGTGATAAAAACCCGTTTGATTTTATTACGCGCCGCCGGAATTTGCGACTCGCCCTGCACGACCGTCCCGTCTGTCATTTCTGCCGTCAACAGAATATTGTCCATTGAAGACGGCACTACTTTACCGCGCACCTTGAGTACCTTGCTGGTCGCATTCATAGCGCCTTCCACATCGCCGAGAACTTCAATCAAGGCGGCAATGAAAAGATTCCCGAAACTGTGTCCCGTCAATTCTCCCGATCCGCCGAAACGATGGGCGAATAATTTCTCCATGAGCCCTTCTTTATCAGCCATCGCGACCAAGCAGTTACGCAGATCACCGGGCGCAATGATATCCAATTCTTCGCGAATCCTGCCTGATGAACCGCCGTCGTCGGCGACTGTAACGACGGCAGTCAGATTGTACGTCTTGTTTTTCAGGCCTCTGAGCATGACGGAAAGACCGGTGCCGCCGCCGATAACGACGACCTTCGGTCCCTTCGTCAGTTTCATATTGGAAAGAATCAATTCACTGAGATTGCCGGATTCCGTCGGCAAGACGACACCGATCATCGTCCGGATCAGGCGACGCGTCGACCAGGCCATGATCGCCATGCCGCAAAGGATGATCGCGACGCCGAGACTTGCCAGCACCGTATAATTGTAATGACCCGTCGCCTCATACAACATGCGGAAAGTCCATTCCTCAACGGCGCCGAGCCATTGGTAATTAAAGGTCAGCACCAAACCGAAACTCGTTGCCATCATGCCGAGACCGAAAAGAAAAAGCCACCGTTTTACATGCAGTCCCGGATGGAGCCATTTAAACAATCGCATTCCGTTTTCCTCCGTTATTCTCCTTCATACCCCGGCGCATCTTCTTCAACTTCGTTCTTATTCAGATCGCGATGCTCAATATTGACGTCGACGCCGCACTCCTTCAAATGCTTATACAGGGCTTCGGCAATGCAGACGCTACGATGCATGCCGCCTGTACATCCGACGGCAATGACGAGCTGGCTCTTGCCTTCTCTTTCGTAATTCGGCAAAAGAAAATCGATCATGCCGAACCACTTTTCTTTATACGTCTCCGTAACGGGGAAGCTTTCGACATAATTCCGTACAGCCGGCACGCGTCCCGATTTGTGCCGATATTCTTCGACATAAAACGGATTCGGCAGAAAGCGGACATCTTCGACGATATCGGCATCGAGAGGCATTCCATGTTTAAACCCGAAAGAAACGACGGTAACGGCAAGACTTTTCTTGGTCGTATTGAGAGCATACTTTTTGATCAATATATCTTTCAGCTTTTTGGGCTTCATATCGGTCGTGTCGATGACGAAGTTTGCATGACGGCGCAAGTCGGCAAGGCGCGCCCGTTCCGCCGCAATGCCTTGACTGATACGTCCGTGCGGCGCCAGCGGATGCATGCGCCGCGTCTCTTTATAGCGGTTGATCAGCGTCCGGTCCGACGCCTCCATGAAAAGGATTTCATAGGAAACACACTGTTCCTCCAATTCATGCAAAGACTGGGTCATGGCATCAAAAAATTCGCCGCCACGAATATCGGCAATCAACGCGACGTGCCGAACCCGTTCACCGCCTTTAATGCAAAGCTCGGCAAATTTAGGAATCAATACGGGCGGTATGTTGTCGATACAAAAATATCCCATATCTTCCAGCGCCTGCACAGCCTGGCTTTTGCCGGCGCCGGACATGCCCGTCACGATAATTAAATGAAACGTATCCATTCCATCTCCCCCTTAAAGAATAAATCTTTCCAACGCCGCCGCCACGCCGTCTTCATTATTGGAAACCGTAACGTACATTGCCGCAGCCCGCACATTATCATCGCCATTGGCGACGGCAACGGAAAAACCGGCGGCACGGAGCATTGCCAAATCGTTCTGCGAATTCCCGAAAGCCATGGTGCCGGCTAACGGGATGTTGTAGAGACGGCAAAGTTTTTGCAAGCCGTCCCCTTTAGAGACGCCGGGGGAAACGATTTCCAAATAAGTTGGCTTGGAACGCATCAAGTTGAAGCTGTTTCCCATCGTCGCTTTAATTTCCTCCGTTTCTGCCGCTAATTCTTCCGGCGTGCCAAAGGAAAGAAGCTTGTCCGGATCCCCGACAGGTTCGTAAAAATCATCGCCGCAAACTACTGCCGCCGCTCCCGTCGACCGTTCGTAATCCCGCACCGCGTCCGTATATGCCGCAACACGCAGAACGTCATGAATATACGACTGCATCGTCCAATTTCTTTTCTTCGCCAACTGCAGGAGCCGCCGTGCCGCGTCTCTGGGAATCGCCTTTTGATACAGAATCTCTTTCGATTCAGCGCGCTGGATCAGGGACCCCGAAAAAAGCATCAGCGGCACGTTTCCCAACCGGAGTAATCTGGCATAGGGAGCGGCAGTCGCATACATGCGACCTGTCGCAATAACGACATGAATCCCTTTGGCTCGGACCGCTTCAAGCACGCGCAGTGTCCGCGCGGAAACGGTGTGATCGTCACAGAGCAGCGTATCGTCTAAATCAATCGCCACCAGCCTGATATCTGGATATTGATCGGTCATCGTATCTCTCCTGAACGCCAATCATACGTTTTAGCATCTTTCCCGGTATCATCGTCATCTGCACGTTCCGGCAATTCGCGACGGAATGCCTGCCGCAGTTTCGTTATTTTTTCCTGATCGGCCGTCGCCGCCAGCTGCCGATTCCGCCAGGCCGTCTCCACCATCTGCGCCATCTCGTAACGAGTCAGCGAATAGTCCGGTGAAAACCGGCTCTTGTCGACGCCAGTCAGGCCTTTTTCCGTCAAAGCTTCCAAATAAACAAATTCCCAACTGCTTCGATCCATCGTGTCAAAGGGATTTGGCGCATAAAGATTGTAAGCGCCGGCGGAAAAAGTCACGGCTGCCGTCAGCATAAGCAATAGTCCTAAGGTACGTTTCATCATGTCCTCCAGCAAATTAAATATACTCTCTGACGGCGACAACAGTATCATATCCCGAAAGAGAGCATATCTTCCACCTCATTATTTACTTTCCCGATCACTCTTGCTTATTTTCTGCAAGCTCCACAGGTTCCGCCGCACCGGCATCGTTCGCCTCATCCAAAGCCATATCGTCAAGCAGGCGGAGTTGGCTCGTAAGAAGAGCGCGGCACTTGGCGCGAAACGCATTAGTCTGCGCTTTCAGCTTATCCATATCCTGCTGTGCCGTCGACATGTTCAGCGAAGTTTCACTGAGCATTTGCTTCTTCTGGTTTTCCGCTTCCTGAATGATCAGATCCGCTTCTTTGCGAGCGGAAACCTTGACATTTTCAGCTGTTTCCTGCGCCAACATCAGGGTACTGTTCATCGTCGCTTCGATTTTTTCGTACTGTGCCAGTTTATCCTGTATTTTTTCGCAACGATCTTTTAATTCACTGTATTCACGATATACTTTTTCATAATCCGCGGCCAATCCGTCCAAAAAAGAATCAACGTCTTCCGTATTATAACCGCGCATCCCCTTTTTGAACTCTTTATTGTGTATATCCATTGGTGTCAGCATATAGAAAACTCCTTTCAAAACCGGTATATCGCTTTATTATACACGATTACAGGTATCGTTTCAACAACACGCCGATGCGGCCTTTACGCGACGTACCGGTAATGGCCGCGATTTCCATCCGCCCCTTGCCGCGCAGCGAAATCATATCGCCGACCTTTACATCGCGGGACGGACTCTTGACGGGTTGCCAATTGACCTGAACGCGTTCCCCTTTGATCGCTTCCGCCGCTTTGGTCCGGGAAAGTCCAAAACCGGATGAGGCCACGGCATCAAGACGGAGCGACGCGACAGTCGTCTTTATTTCTTTTATTTTCTCCGCCTGCGGCGCAATTTCCGTCAGGGCCATTTCTTCCACGGCAACGGAAACCATGGCAATCTTTGTAAAAGATTGTTGCAAATACGGCAACAACGATGTTTCCGCCAGGATAACGGCGCCGTCTTCCCGCATGAGGATATCACCGAAGCGATTTCTGTCGACGCCCAATCCCATGAGCGCCCCCAACACGTCGCGATGACCGAGAAGCCGGTAACGGGCATCCCAGGTCACACGACAGGCGGTAATGGAAAAATCGACGGGGCCGTCGTAATCACGACGGACAAAAGCAAGTCTGACGCGTTCGGCGCCTTCATACCCGCCGCTCGTCTGCAGCCTCAACGAAGCGGCATGGGACTCGATCGTCTCGCCAATCTGCACGGCGCCCGGAGAAACAAATCCGCTCACCGCATACGGACGGCCTTTCGCCGCGTTATCGGCCAAATCAATCAGCCGCGCCGCCAATTCACCGTTATCGCCGCCCTGATAATAGCGGATAATCTGTTCTCTGTTTTTCACACCGCACTCCTCAGTGTTCGTTGAGATTGTCGGAAGGAGCCGTATTCTTCCAGGCAAGCTGGGTAAAATCCGCATAATCCCGCTTATTGCGATCAACGGTCACATTGCTGGGAACGCAAAGGAAAATATCTTTTCCCACTTTTTGAATGTTGCCGTCCAAAGCATACGTGGCGCCGCTGATAAAATCAACGACACGCTTGGATACATCGGCATCGGTCGATTCAAAATTGATGACAACCGGCTTGCGGTCACGGAGATAATCGGCAATGCTCTGTGAATCATCAAACGTTTCCGGTTCAACGATCATCATCTTCATCGGTCGCTCAGGCTGCGCAGCGCCCAATGCCGGGCGGCGCGGCGGCGCGACATTATGCCGCAGTGCGGCCTGTTCCTCTTCAGCTTCGGCAAATTCCTGTTCGTCCGTTTCAAATTCGTCGTCTTCCTCAAACCCGCCGATGTTGCCTACCAGCTTATTCCACAAATTCTTTACTCCCATGGCTAAATCCTCCTCAATAATTACGCGGTCCGAATATAGCCGTTCCGACACGCACTATATTGGCACCTTCTTCGATTGCTATTTCAAAATCATGTGTCATGCCCATAGATACGTAGCGGACTTGACCATCAGGAAAGGTTGATTTCATCTCTTCATACAGGGCATGAGCAATGCGAAAGATGGGGCGCACCTCTTCTACGTTTTCGAACTCAGGAGCAATACACATCAATCCTTCGACCCGAACGTGAGCTAACTTGGCGGCATACTCGCAAAAAGACGGAAAGTCTTCGACAGTCATGCCGAATTTACTCTCTTCACGCGCTACATTGACTTGCAGCAGAATCGGCTGTATGACGTTTCGTTTCGCCGCCTCCCGTTCAACAGCTTCCAGCAAATGCCGGGAATCAACAGAATGAATAAGCGCAAAAACGCCGACGGCGTGCTTTACCTTGTTCGTCTGCAAATGACCGATCAAATGCCACCGGAGACCGCTGTCGGGAAAGGCTGCCATCTTTTCCTGCGCTTCCTGAACCCGATTTTCACCGACATCGGTAATCCCGGCAGCGGCCGCCTCCCGTACGGCATCAACAGGATGGTTCTTCGTCACGGCAACCAAGGTAATGGGATCTGTCCTGCCGGACCTGGCGGCGGCCGCTTCGATTCTCTCCCTTATCGTTCGTATATTTTCACTGATCAACCAAAATCCCCCCGTCATGGAGTTTAATTACCTATACGTATTCATTATATATATTTACCTATATAAATGCTAGTAATTTTTCAAAAAAAGTCCTGTTTCGCGCTTTTTAACACGGAAAAGATTCCGAATCTGCCGGTCCTGCCACAGTCACGGCGATACGAATAAAACCGTTCCGCCGCTTCATAGGTACTGCTCGCTGAAACTTCTATGCAAGCCGCCTGTACGCCTCCCTCCAACAGGAGCAAGTAATTGGCTCGCTGCAAGTCAAGAAAGTACTGTCCACCCTCTTTGACGACGGTCTGTCCGTATGCCGTTCCCAACGCGGCGACGGCAGCCGCAATCGTGCGACTCACCGCGAAATGTGCGGCGCCGGCAAAAGGCCCGATATAGGCCAACATATCCTGCGGCGACGATCCGTAAGCAAGTTCCATCGCCAACAGCGTCTTCAGCGCCAACTTGCCGACCGTTCCCTGCCAGCCGATATGAATGGCAGCCGTAACGCGCCGTATCGGATCATACAGGATGACGGGCAGGCAATCGGCAGCCGTCACTAAAAGCGGCACGTCCCGAAGTGCGGTGATCAGCGCATCGGCGTGAACCAACCCGGCGGCATAGCCGCCGGCGCCGTTGCCGATCTCAGACCGGCCGACAGAGACGACATGATCACCATGCGCCTGCCGTACCGTTGTCAACCGTCTCAGATCGCAGCCGATACACCGACAGAAGCGGCGGCGATTTTCCAAGACAGCCAGCGGACTGTCGCCGACGTCAAAAGAGAGGTTAAGGCTGTCATAGGGAGCTTTGCTGACGCCGCCTTTGCGGCTCATGACACCGTGGCAAAGGCCGGCTGCAGCAAGCAGTCCGCTCCGTTCCCAAGCAAGTCCGTCTCTTTCAATCCATTCAATGCTCATGCGCCGCTCCGCAAACATGACACCGCCGGCAGCCGGCAAAGCAGGGCCGCGTATAAACGCCTTGCGCCGAGCGGGTCAGTTCCTGTTCCAAATAGTTGTCGGCAAGTCCCATATCGAGAACGGACCACGGCAGAATCTCGCCGGGACGCCGCGCTTTACAGACAAAGGCGTCC
Organism: Megasphaera vaginalis (ex Bordigoni et al. 2020); assembly: GCF_900240295.1. Lineage (NCBI taxonomy): Bacteria > Bacillati > Bacillota > Negativicutes > Veillonellales > Veillonellaceae > Megasphaera > Megasphaera vaginalis (ex Bordigoni et al. 2020). The sequence goes on along the minus strand of NZ_OEQB01000010.1, from coordinate 25,747 downwards.
GCATCGAAATGAAGCTCTTTCGCCGCCCGCTTCCAGCCCTTAACGCCGCCGTACCGATGCGCCAATACCAGGAGCTCGCCGACACGACGATCACCGCGCGACAAGACGCCTTGAATATAGCACTGCCGCAACGGTTCATCAAGAATCTCAATCTGCCTGTCCTTTTTAAATGCCTGTTTGATATACGTCAGTCGTCTTTCCACAACTTTTTTATCAGTCATGACCATCCATTGGAAAGGCGTACAGGGCTTCGGTATGAAAGGATTAATGCTCAGCGTAATCTTGCCGCGGTTGCCGATAGACGCCATATGCAGCTGCACGTGCCGTGTCATTTCGACGATTCCCAGAATATCTTCATCCGCTTCCAGCGGCAGTCCGATCATGATATACAACCGGACGTGACGAATACCGGCGGCAGTCGCCAAATCGATGGACGTCATGAGGTGTTCTTCCGTTATTCCCTTGTTGATAACTTGCCGCATGCGAACGCTGCCCGCTTCCGGTGCCAGTGTAATCGTCTTTTGACCGCTTTCGGCCAGTCCCCTGACAAGCGTCGGCGTAATCGAATCAGCGCGCAGGGACGCACAGGAAAATGCCAAGCCTTCACTGCGGATAAACCGCACCAGTTCATCGATGTCGGGATAATCGGAAATGGCGGCTCCCATAAGTCCGATCTTCTTCCCCCTTTTCTTACCCCGCAGGACGGCTTCCTTAACATACTGCAACGACCGCACGCGCGGTTTCCGATAACAATACCCTGCCATACAGAACCGGCAATGCCTGCCGCAGCCGCGGGCTATCTCGACGAGATACATGGACCCGAATTCCGTATGCGGTGTCGTCACCACCGTTTCCCCCGGTTCCGTCAGCTCCTGCCATTGCCTTTCCACTTTGGACGGCGCGTTTCTGCGCCGTTTAATTTCTGTCAAGTTTCCAGCGCCGTCATACACGTGTTCATATAAAGACGGCACATACATTCCCGGTATCCGGGCAATGGACAACAACAGTTCCTGCCGACTGAGCCCCGCTGCACGGCCGTCTTGATAGGCCGTAAGCAACGAATGAATCGCCCCTTCTCCTTCCCCGACGATGCAAACATCGACAAAGGGGGTCAGCGGTTCGGGATTAAAAAAAGCGACAGGTCCGCCCATAACGACGAGAGGCTCCGCGTCTCCGCGTTCTTTGGCCAACACCGTTATCCTGCCGCGTTCCAAAATTTCCGGCACATGAAAATAATCCATTTCGAAACTGACGGAAAAGCCGACGATTTCAAAGTCGCAAAGGGGCCGCTGATTTTCCAACGTCAACAGCGGCGTATGCACTTTGCTGTACAGCTTTTCCAGCTCGGCATCCGGAAGAAAGGCCCGTTCACACTGCCAGTCACTGCGTTCATTAACTTGGCGATAAATGATCTGCATGCCTAAATTGCTCATCGCCACGTGATACGTGTTCGGGTAGCAGATCGCCATCGTATGGCGCGAGCCGAAGGGATAGCGATAATAACCGCTTTCGCTTGCCAATACGTTTTGCAGTGTCTTTTCTATTTCCCAGCTCATCCGTTACCCTCCTGACGTAAATTGATGACTATTATTGTATCATATTTGTCCCAAAAGGCCTATATCCGTCATTGCAGAAAGCGGACTCCCACCGCCGTTGGCAATGGGAGTCCCGAAAAAGACAACTGATGCGTTAATGTTGTGCCGGCGTCATTTCCACAGCCTCAACGTCCAGCTCCGGCGCATCTCCTTTGATGGCTCGCTGGCTGCATGCACTGATACCGATAAAGACGCTGCCGCAGGCAAGCCATTCTGCATAAATGACATGCGGCAGAATCCGTACGGCAGGAAATGCCATCCAGGCTGCCAGAACGACAACGGAGGTGACAATCGTATAAAAAGCCGCGTGCCGCGAACAATATTTCGGCGCGTACATCGTCATCAGCACAATTACGCTGAAAGACGCCATCAGGCTGAGTCCTGCCATCAAGGTCGAAATAATGCCGCTGATCGTCAGCGCAAAGCCTAGCGTCAAGAGCCCGAGGAGCAGAACGGAAGCCCGTGTCACGCGCATATACTGCCCATCCGTCATGGAAGGATTGATAAACCGTTTATGAATATCATGAGAATACAAGGTAGCGGCAGAAAGCAGCAGGTTGCACGCCGTGCTGACATCGGCGGCCCAAAGGGACGCCAAGGTAACGCCGGCAATCCACGGATTCAGTTCCATGATCAGCTTCGGCAATGCCGTCATCGCTGAAATATGCGGATACAGTTCGGCGGCAACAACGCCGAGAAAGGCGCTGACAAAACCGACAGGGAGCATTACCAGGCCGCCGATAACGAACCCTCTGCGTGCCGTCCGCACATCTTTGGCGCCAAGCGAAATCTGAATGATCGCCTGCAAGGAAAGATTGACAGTAACCAGGACAACGATCCACGTAACGATTGTCATGACGCCTACGCCGCCGACAAAATCGAACGCCGTTGCCGACGGCAGATTCAGCTGCACCGTTTCAATCCCACCGGCGAGCGAAAGGATCAGGAACGCGGCAACCGTAATCCCCATATACTGAAGCGTGACATTAAGCAAATTCGATTGACTGGCGGACCACATACCGCCGATCAAGGTGATCCCGATAAAAACGACGGCGCTTGTCAACATGCCCGTTACAGGCGTAAAGATTTGCGGCATTAAGGCCGCTAAAATGGCGCCGCCCGCTACATACTGGAGACTCATGACGACCAGCTGCACCAAGATCTGGCAGACAATACCGGCAATCATGCTTTTCCGATCATAGTAACGTTCCATTATCTCAGGAATCGTCGTCATGTGCATATTGCGATATTTTTTCGCTACCGTAAGCCCCGTAACGATCGCGCCGATCCCCCATGCCGCCGTATACCAGCCGGCGGAAAGGCCTACTTTATAAGCCTGTTCGGCAACGCCGATCGTCGAAGCGCCGCCGACAGCAAGGCCGACGATGGAAACCGTGATCAGCGGCGTCGTCAAACGACGTCCTGCCAACACATAATTTTCCGTTGAACCGGCCGCTCGTTGTTTGACGTACCAGCTGATGAGAAACAACACGCCAATATAAGCGCCGATAATTACCATTTCAATCCATGCATTCTCCATGTCAACATCCCCCTTGTTATGCAGTCTCTTTATATCGTGTTTAACTGTATACTAAAAAAACGCCCCTTCATGAGGGACGTCAAACACGCGGTACCACCCTGATTACCCGATGAAGAGATACAAAAAGGGCGGTCCGCAAGGGACGGAAATCTCCGCGGTACCACCCTAATAATCTCGAATCAGATCAACTCATAGCCACATTAACGACAGCCACGCCGGCTCAGCCTACTTTTGTGTTCAGCTTCGCAGTTCAGGAAAGAACTTCACATTGCATCACTTGCTGATTTCCACCGACCATCAGCTCTCTGTAAAGGTATCTGCAATCCTACTTTTTTCCGTCAATACTTTTTTCTTTTGAAATTATATTGTGCTCTCAATTATACTGACTTTATACAAATTGTCAAGAACTTTTTTTCTTTTCGTTACCTGATTTGTTGTTGATATCAAAAGATTCCGTCGTACAGGTTGTCAAAAGATTGTATTTATAGTAGAATAAAAAATAATCATGCTCCTATATATTGTAGTTGCACAGAGATAAAGAGGGATATTTTATGAAAACCAAATGCATCGAACTCAGTACATTTGAAAGCGAGTTGCTTCTCTCCTATATCGGTCAGGACAGGACCGCCCCCATTCCGGCCAGCTTATGCCGTGTTATTTACCGCCGTCTCGAAGGCCAGCCCGTTTTCGCGTCCGATCCGGTGCAAATTCATTCGACTTCCGTCGCCAACACCTATCTTTCTGCAGACAACCGCTAGAAACTTTCCGACTACGACATCATAAAAACGTGCATACAAAATTGTATGCACGTTTTTTCTATAATCGACTTAATTCTTATTCATTTCTTTTTCCAACCGTTTGGTGATTTCTTTTCCCGTCTTCGTCTTAGCCAAGCCGCCATCTGAAGTTTCTTTCAAAGCAACGGGCATTAACCTGCCGATTTCCGCCATGGCCTCGATTACTTCGTCAGGCGGAATGACGCTGCGGACACCGGCTAAAGCCATTTCAGCAGCCGCGACGGCCATGACGGCAAAAACCGCATTCCGCTTGACACAGGGAACTTCCACCAGGCCGGCAACGGGATCACAGGCCAGTCCAAGGACATTTTTCAAGCAAAGAGCGAATGCATGCATGACCGCCTCATTGGAACCGCCCGCCAACTCCGCCACGGCAGCGGCAGCCATACCGGCTGCCGTGCCGCATTCGGCCTGGCAACCACCGACGGCACCGGCAACGGTCGCATTACGGGAAACGACAGCACCGATCCCGGCCGCCGTAAAGAGAGCATTGACACGCTGTTCTTCCGTTGCTTCCAGTTCTTCGGCAGCAGCCATCAATACGGCCGGAACGATACCGCAGGAACCGGCTGTCGGACACGCAACCACTTTGAACATCTTTGCATTCGCCTCACTGACGGCCAAGGCGTAAACTGCCGCCTTATGCGCCAGCGGTCCCAGCAACAGCGCTTGTTGTGCCTGCAATTTTGCGGCGTCGCCGCCGACAAGTCCGCTGACGGATCTGCCCGTATCGTTCAGTCCGGCAGCAACCGATTCTCTGAAAACATCCAGCCGTGAAGCCATCAAGGCCCGAACATCCGTTTCTGACGCTTCAGCCGTTTCCATCTCATGGCGCACAACAACTTCCGAAAGGGTCAGGCCGCTTTGATCGGCATGTTCCTGCAGCTCACGGAGTGTCGTATATTCATATGTAAACATGGTTCCTCCTATAAGGGTAATAAGGTAATGACACTTTCAATAGCCGTAATATTACTGATCACGGCAACCATCTCCGCCGGCACCGGACTGTCCGTGCAGACGATCATGACGGCGTTGGCATGCTTCGCGCTTCTGAAGACGCGCATGTTGGAAACATTGATCTGTCCGATGGCCAGAATCGTCGTGACCTGCGCAATAATGCCGGGCCGGTCGTTATGCATCGTAATCAGCGTATGCTCTTCGCCGCCGAGAGCGACGGCGGCGCCGTTGATTTCCCGTATTTCCATCTTGCCGCCGCCGAGAGAAACGCCGAGCACTTCCATTTTCCGCCCCGAAACACCGGTCATGGCGATACGCACCGTGTTCGGATGAGACACGTCGGCATCCGAACGATTCCACGTAACCTTCAGTCCGCGCTCGTCGGCAATCGCAAAAGACGTGCGCAGATGAACGTCATCGGCAGAAAAGCCGAGCAAACCGGCAATCAATGCTTTGTCCGTGCCGTGCCCCTTATACGTTTTGGCGAAGGAGCCGTACAACGTAATCACAGCCTCTTTGATTTCTTCATTCATAATGTTGCGGGCCATGCCGCCGATACGTGCCGCTCCGGCTGTATGTGAGCTGGAAGGACCGATCATTACGGGCCCGACGATGTCAAAGACACCCATTGCAAAAGACCTCCTTTGGTGTACGCAAATCATACAGTAAACGGAATGATCTGCTGTAAATAAAAACTATAAATATATACATTGCTGACCGATTCATGACGAATCTGCTCTACCGCCCGCTTATATAAGTCGAGCTGCACGCGATACCGCGCTTTGAAAGCCGCGGCGGTGTCAAGATGATCCGTCTTGTAGTCAAGCAATACCCAACCGTTCCCTTCTCGGAAGAGACAATCCAAGACGCCTTGTACCATTATGGTCTCTCCCTTTTCCAGCGCCGGCAAATAAGGAGCCGCCGAGAGCAAAACGCTGAACGGATATTCCCGGTACACCTGTGGAGACGCCGCCAACCGGCGCCCCAGCGGCGATGCGCAAAAGTCGAGAATCGCCTGGCCGTCAACCAGCCCCGCTTCCTCGGCGGAAAGAATGCCCTTATTGCGTAATGCCGCCAGCGCTTCCTCCAGTTCCGCCTTACCGGAAAGCTGCCGCAACGGCAAATATTGCATCACCTTATGAAAAACGGTTCCTCTATACGTCCCGCTTTTCGTCGTCCGCATATCTGCAGCCAGCCATGCAGGAGGTTCCCGGAAAGGACTGACTGTCCCTTTTTCCGGAAACAGGGACAAGGCCTCTTCCGCCATAACCGCAGCCGCGGCCTTTGTCTGTACCGATTGACGCTTGAGCTCCGATACCGAAACCTTGGCCGGCGTCACAACGGCCTGCGGATATGCATATTGCCAGACCAGCCTCTTTTCCAGCCAAGAAGGCACCTCGGTCCCCGTACGCCGTCCATCGCGGACAAGAGCTAGGCGGGGATCCGGTTCCGGCGGCCGCACCGGTACGGCACCGCCCCTTTGTTGATGAAAATAAACATGCCAGAGCCGCCGCACGATCCAAGGCCGTGTTGCCGCTTCGCCGTGATACGGAATCGCCGCGGCGAAGACAGGACAAATCCAGTCGAGATACGTTTTAGCCCGCAAGGGATCTGGCCGCTGCTGCCATTGTCGCCATTTTTTCTCCAAATCAGCGGCCTTACCGACAAGGATCAGCCGTTCCTTCGCTCGCGTCATGGCGACATACAACAGTCGTTCCTCTTCGGCATTATCTTCCCAAATCCGGCGTTGCTTGATGCTGTTCCACGCCAGCGAAGGCGTATAAGCCCGCCACTTTTCATGATAAACTTTAATACCGATGCCCAATTCATTATGAAAAAGCAAGGGAGATTTAAAATCCTGGCGGTTAAATGATTTACCCATATCTGCGACAACAACGACGGGAAATTCCAGGCCCTTGCTCTTATGGATCGTCATGATGCGAACAACGTCTTCTCCCTCGCCGAGCCCGTTAGCCGGCGCCAAATCATGATCATTGCTGCGCAGCATATCAATAAAGCGCAAATAGCGGTAAAGGCCGCGATACCCGTTATCTTCATACACCCGCGCCCGTTCCCGCAGCGCCTTCAAGTTCCCTTGACGCAAAGATCCGCCTTCCATAGCGCCAACATAGGATAAATAACCGGTATCATCGTAAATTTTCTGCAACAGCTCGGAAACACTGCTGCGCCTGGCAAACGTCCGCCAACAGGTGAAAAGATGGAAAAAGTGCTGCACGCTGTCCCGCTTCAGACCGGCCGGCAGCGCCGCCGCATAAGACGGCAGATTCCGCCACAGCGTACCGCTGCCGACGAGGCGCAGTTCCGCCAGACTTTCTTCATTCAGGCCGACTAACGGTGAACGCAGAACCGCCGCCAGCGGCAGATCCTGCTCCGGATTATCAATACACCGCAGCAGGGATAACATCATTTCCACTTCTACGGCAGCGAAATATCCGCCTTTTTGCTCCGTGTACGCCGGAATCCCTTCTCGCTGTAAAGCTTCCGCCATAGACTCGGCCTTATCCGCCGTTGAGCGCAAAAGGATAACCATATGACGATAAGAGAGCGGCTCTCTGCCGCCGTCTTTAGTCGCAACGGTCAGCCCTTCTTCCCGCAATTCGCGAAGCCGCCGTGCAACGATGCCGCATTCTTCTTCAAAGGCCGACAACGCCTCTTTTTCTTCACGATCATCGGAACCGGCCGCTCCTTTATCAAACAGATGTACTTCCACACGCCCTTCTTCGCCGTCATTCCGCCCGCAGTAGAGCCGCTCCGCCGTACTGTAAATCATACCTGCGGCGGCTTCCGTCATCGCGTAAGAAAACACCTCATTAACACTGTCAATAACGGCAGCGGCACTGCGGAAGTTCTTTGACAAATCAATCCGACGCTCCCGTCTGTCCGCCGTTTTATCGGTTGTAAATGTTTTATATTTATGCAAAAACAACGTCGGATCCGCCAGGCGAAAACGATAAATACTTTGCTTGATATCACCGACCATAAAACGATTGTCCCCACTGGATACAAGACTGGTAATCAACTCCTGTACGCCGTTCGTATCCTGGTACTCGTCGATCATCACTTCTTTAAATAGCTTCCGCAATTCCAGCGCTGCCAGGGAAGGAACGACATGGAGAGGCGTCGAGACGGGATCCAAAAGAATGCGCAAACAAAAGTGTTCCAGATCACTGAAATCGAGCCAGCCTTTTTCTTTCTTCCGGATTTCGTAAGCGGCGGCAAAATCTTTGACAATCGTTATCAAAGATCGTAGCGCCGGCGCCATCTGCCGCAACCCGTCCAGCCATTGCTTACTGTCTACGGAAAAATAGACATTGCCGATATCTTTTATAAGCACTTCTTTAACGGCACTGCGTTCACCCTTGACCTGCTCCCAAAGCTCCTTCTCCGCTTCGTCCAACCCTCGCAGCTGTAATCTGACAAAACGCATATCGGTAAAGGCTTGCTGCAGCCCTGCCCAGGATACTTGCTCATCTGCCGCACGAAACAGGGATTGTTCCTCCGTTAGCGCCGCGCTGACCTTGGCAAAGGCGGCACGTCCCGACAGTTCACGCAGCAAGGCGGCATAAACGGCAACGGCTTCCTGCAATGCGCTGTGAATCTGTTTTTTTACCGGCTCGATCCACGGAACAGCATCAAGAGCAATCGCTGGCGGCAGGTCGTACGCTGCACAGGAACAATCAAGCCAATAATCCGGCCAAGGCATACTTCGCGAAAACACATAGAGCCGATTGATCAAATCCATAAACTCCTCATCGCCTCTATCGCTACCGAACATATCGGCTACGTTACGAAAACGCTCGCGCTTTGCCGCGTCTTCCGTTTCATAATACTGTAAAAACAGCGCTTCCAGTACGTTGCGCCTCAAAACGGCTAAATCTTCTTCACCGGCGACCTTGGCTTGCGGATCTAGGTCAAGGAGATAAAAATAGCGACGCAGCACGTTCCGGCAAAAAGAGTCGATTGTTGATATTTGTGCTGACGGCAATAAAGCAAGCTGCCGTTCCGCCTGCTCATTCGGCCCGGCGCTCAAGACCGCCGTCAGCGCTGCCGCAACACGCTCCCGCATTTCATCAGCGGAAGCCTTGGTAAACGTTACAACCAAAAGCTCGGTAATATCCAGGGGATCGTCGGCACACAGAAGGCGCTGGATAATTCGTTCTACAAGTACCGCCGTTTTGCCGGATCCTGCGGCTGCCGATAAAAGCAACGTCTCCTTGCGGCTGAAAATCGCGTCTTGCTGTTCTTCAGTCCAAGCCATTTGCCGCGCCTCCTTCCTGCCGAAGAATTTCCATCACTTTCTTTTTTTCAGTTATAACCGGCACCGTATAGCTGTTTCCTCTGAAACGACTGTCGAACGCACAGATTCCATGATAGGCACAATAAACGCAAGCCGTTTGGTTGCCGCGCTTAAGCGGCGCTATATCAATCTTACCGGCGTCAATGGCCGCGGCAATCGCGCCGATACGTTGCCGTACCAGAGACAAGAGCGAATCCCAATCCCCGTCATTATACAAAACAGTGGAATTCTTCGGCACACTGCCGTCTTTGTTGAACGTTACTTCCAGGAATTGCGAACCGGAGTCAATCGTTTTATCCAAGGAGCGTATCCGTTCAAAATCAGCGGTGAAAAAGCCTTGCACCTTGTCGTGGTCATGATAAGCCTGCTCCATTTCCCGCTCTTCCGGCAAACGGGAAAAACTGACTTTATCATTGCGAACACGGCAATAAAGTACGGCTGCCGGCGCGGCGCCGCTGCCGAAATGTTGCAAGGCAACGGCCATATACGTCAACAACTGCAACTCAACTGCCGCATACACATCCAGCAGATCCAACGATTTCCTGCCGGACTTATAATCAATGACGACGATAAACGTTTTGCCGTCTCGACGCAAAACATCTACTCTGTCAATCTGCCCCGTCAGTACAACGTCCAAACCGCCGGGCAAGGTAAAACGCAACGGTTCCCAATCATGTCCGTCTCTCCCGAAAGAAGCTTCAACGGCGGCCATTTCAAAGGCCGAGGCCCGGCTGAAAAGAACCAGTATCCGCACTTTTCTTACCAACGTTTGAACCAGTCGTGTCTTGATCTCCTGATAATATCCGTTGGCGGCAAGAATATTATTGCGAATATACGGAACCCAGGCTTCAGCCGCTTCCCGGCAAATCGTCTCGATCTCACCCCAAGCGAGATCACGCCATTGTTTTCCCTGCCGCAACAATTCTTCACTGACGGCGCATAATGCGCCGTGCACGAACACGCCGGAGTTGGCTGCGTCAAATTGGTAGGTTTCCCGTTCCCGCAGTCCCAATCCGTATTTTGCAAAATAAGCAAAAGGACACTGCCTGTACTGCTCAAATCTGGTAACCGAACCACGCAGTGATCCGTCAGGCGCAAAGAGCTTCCTCACCGTCTTTCCCGCCAACGTACAGGCCTGATTATGATAAAACAGGCTCCCCAGAGACTGCTGCCACAAGGAGCCGCCAGCATGCTGCAACGCCCAATCGTACAATCCCCACCAAATATCGCCTACAGGTTCTCTTTTCACTGCCGGCTGAAGCTGCTGCGGCAAGTATGTCAAAGCGGAAGAAAGGGTATACAAGTATTCCTTTTCTTCACCTGCCGGCATCAGTTCTTTTAAACGCCGCAGCAAAACGATATAGTTTTTTTCCAGCAGCTGCCTGACCCATGCGGCCGGCGGCAACTGTTTTCCTTCCTCATCCGTCAAAACATAGGAAAGCCAAAGTTCATCCCGAGCCCGGGTCAAGGCTAAATAAAAAAGAAATCGTTCTTGAAAAGAACGGAACCGGCTGCTCGGCGCCAGATGCAATCCGACAGTATCTAAGCTACGGCGGTCTGTATCGTTAAAAAGGGCGTCTTCTGCCTGTACCTGCGGAAAAACGCCATGATTCAGCCCGCAAATGAAAACCACTCGGCCTTGTAACGTATATCCCCGATCGATCGCAGTTAAGGTCACGTGATCAAGCGTCGGCGGAATCAAGGTGAATTCCGAACCGTCAAAGGCATCTTCAATAATTTCCGAGAACGCGCCGACCGAGACCGTATCATCACCGCAAAGGGTGACGATTTCTCCGAGAATTTCCACGATCCGTTTCCATACCTGCTCATGCTCTCTGCTCTCAACCATCTGCCCGGCTTCTTCGTCAGCCCGTTGCCAGGCTTCCAGCTTTTCCGGAATCCCCAGGCGAAGGAGCCAATGGTACAGCAGCGTACACCATTGGCGTAAACTTTTTTCACCACGACCTTCTTGCCAGAACGGCAAAAGTATTTTCCGCACCGCCTCGCGCAGCTCATTGATATGCCGCAGCATATCTGCCTCATCGGACGTCAAGCGCTGTCCGGGGAAACGCATTTCCGTATATTGCCACGGCGCTTCGGACAGCCATTGATCGCCGCGTATGCCGTATGCCAGGCAGTAGTTTTCCAGTTCATCAACGGCCTGACGCGGCAAATCGATAAGATCTGTTTTCAGCAGCTGAAAAACCGCTTCATGATTCCATCGCCCTGTCAGCACCTGCAAAAGCGAGACAACTGCCTCCGCCGCAGGATGCGCGTGCATAGGACGTCTGTAATCGCTGAAACAGGGAATCCCGTAGCGCCGAAAAATCCGTTCCACAAAATGGCAGTACTGTGCCGTATTGCGAACAATGACCAAAAAATCCCGGTAACAGTGCCCGGTCTGCACAAGGGCCATGATCTTTCTTGCCACACCGTCGATTTCCACTTCCCTGCTGCTGCATTCCGTAAGATGAAGCCGCGTCAAGGGAACCGGCGCTTGCCTCGGCACGACATGGAAAAAATCGTCGCGCAGTTGCATCAGCTCGTCAGCGGCGTTATATCTGACAGTATGCACCTGAAGTGTCGGAAATGCTTTTTTCAGTTCATTGTATACCTCATAGGCCCGATGAAAAAGCGCTGTCTCCTTTCGCTGTGAAGGCAACCGGTCACGATCCATCGTCAACGTAATCGTCACATTTGCCGCAACGGCAGCTATCGCTTTCAATACCGCCAGTTGCTGTGCCGTAAACCACTGAAATCCGTCTACCCAGACTTGGGCGCCCTGAAGATACGTATACGTACCAACTTCTTTAGTCAACATCGTCAGCGTGTCATCAACGGACCCGAACCGTTCGGCAAGAAAAGCCTCATACACCTCATAAAGCAGGGCCATGTCTTTCAGCTTACGCGCCAACGGCCCCTCCTCAACAGTCGACGCACACCTCCGCAAATCATCGGCAGTGACACAAAAAGAACGGCATTCCCAAAGGAACTGTCCTGCTGCAGCGGCAAATCCGGGTTGCCTAGCCGCTGTCTGCAAAACGGTAAACCGATCCGCATAACGACGCAGCAACCGCTGTAAAATAAGCGTCTTCCCCAGATCGGATAAAGGCGTTTTTTCTTTTCCCCGTTCCTGCAGCACGTGATACGCCAGCCGTGTAAACCCGGTAATAGATACGCCCATAAATCCTTTTCCGGGCATAAAGTCTGCAAACCTTCGTTCCGTATCGTATGTCGCCTGATCCGGAACCAACAGCATCGTTTTGAAGTCCTGCACCGCCAGAGTCGCCATCTGTTCAAAGCAGTATGTCGTTTTTCCGCTTCTGGCCTGTCCGAAAAGCACCGTTACAGCCATTCCATCACGCCCTCGAATGTATTTCTCAAAACAACAGATACCTATATTGTATCATAAGGGATGGACTTTTAAAATAAATTTCCGCGTGAGTCTTGCTCGCAAAAAAAAGAGAGAATTAGCAGAAAATTTCTGTTAATTCTCCCTTTTTGTATCAAATCACGGCTGCCGCCGGCAAAGGCGAAACCTTATTCTGGCGGCGCTCTTGGAGCCACTGCAAATCATACGGTTCGAACACTACATTTTCGTATGCCTTAATGTCCAGCGGCGTGCCATCCCAGTCGGAATGAATGTCGCCATTCTGTTTAATCAAAATATCGTAAAGAATATCATAAGTAACGCCGTCCTTCCCATCTTTTTCCACAATAGTGCTGTATGGCAACGTCTTATGATAGGTCAGTTCCAAGCCTTTGTAGTCAAAATGAAAACCGCAACGCATCCGGCAGCCGTCAAGGCCGACATAGGAGGAAAGCTTGCGCAAATCCGCCAAAATCCCGTCATGCTCTTCATCATACAAATTATCGAGCGTCGTCTCCGTGTAATCAAATCGGAACTGAATAGAAGCGCCGGCAACGCGGAGAAACCGTTCCAAATACGGTACCATTTCCCGAAAAGGATATTTCTTATACAGGACACAATTGATTCGAAACGGCACAGCCAGTTTCGACAGTAACGTGTCATTGGACTCGACAACATAATGTTGCATGTGCCGGGAAACGTTAATGCAGGTAATTTTATGCTTATTTCGCTCCGTAAAACGGATAATGTCCTCTTCACTCTGTACACTGGAAATCGGCAACGTCGTATTGATGTAGACCTTATGCGTCAACGGTACGACATCAAGCATTTGCTGTAAAATTTGCAAATCCGCAAAAGGCTCCCCGCCAGTGAAAACAAAATCACAATTCGGTGTAATACGGTCCATCGTCTTAATGCTTCGGCAAATTTTTTCGGCAGAAAAACCGACGGGATCCGCATACTCTTCTTTATTAATGCAGAAGGGACAATTATTATAACAGTCATACGGTACAAATACAGTCACTGTGGCGCCGCCTTCTCTGGTCTTATATACCATCTGATTCGGCGCCGGCTGGCAAAAATGTCGAACTTTCATAGCAGACTCCTTACTCCTTGACAATCTGTATATTGTCAGACTTTATACATTACAAAAAAAGTAGACAATATAATTACACCCTATTTTACCACATTTTTGCTAAACATCAAATACATATAAAAGATGCAATATAATCATTCTCTATGCGTACATTCTATATTGAGAATAAAAAAACAGAAAGAGGGAAAGGACCTCCCCTGGCTTCCCCCCTTCTACATGATTACAGCGCTTGCGATATCTCCTTGGCCGTTTTTTGCACGCTTTTGATGATCTCCGGCAAAAGTTCCTCCGTCAAACGTGACAAAGGGGCAGACAAACTGATCGCCGCAACGACTCGCTGATGAGAAAAAATCGGAGCCGCAATACAAGCCATGCCGATTTCTACCTCTTCCCGTTCGACGGCATACCCATTTTTTCGAATCAAAGCCAACTCTTCATTCAATGTATCCCAATCGATGACCGTATATTCCGTAAAGCGCTTCAGATCACAACCTTCATATCGTTTACGATATGCCTCGTCAAAAGCCAGCAGGCATTTACCTGATGCTGCACAGTGGCTGGGACGAACGGAACCGATCGGCGGGGCGACATCAACGGAAGCCGATGACTTTATCTTTTCCAAAATGACATGCTGCGGATAAGCCGATTCATTTACGGAAAAAGTCGTCATATGCACACCTTCGCCAAATTTACTGGCAAGGGCTTTGGCATATGGATAAGCAACCTTTTGGATAGATCCGTTTTCACGAAAAAGCATGCCTAACGAATAAATCTGCAACCCCGGCCAATAAAGTCCCGTGTCCTTATCTCTGCTGATAAAGCCGCGCGCCTCCATCGTCTCCATCGTTCTGCTGACAGTACTCTTATGCAGTCCCATCATCTTGCTGATCTGCGTCACGCTTAGCGGCCGTTCTTCTTTCAAGAAAAGTTGTAAGATCGCCAACGCGCGATCAATGGATTCAATCATACCCGTTTCCTCCTCGGAAGCTTTTCTTTTGCCTTTATTATAAGATCCCGTCCGTCCCTGTCAAGAAGCATTACTTTTCTTGCCGCCCCGTCCATATTGATAAAGACAATCCCCCAATTGCTCGACAATGCCGCGGCACTCCAGATTATTCGACCAATTTTTGGGAACGGCAGTCGCCCCGTACAAAGCGCCGCCGATATTGCCGCAAACAGCCCCGCAGGAATCGCTGGCGCCATCTTGATTACAAGCCATGATCACAGCGTTTTTTAAGGAATCGGCTTTGAGGATGCAGTAAATTGCCAGCGCCAGAACTTCCCGCGCCGTATTGCCGGTGCCAATCTCTTTCATCGCCTGCACGGCGCCATGTTCCGAAGCCGCTTCAACAAACGCTTTATCCAACACGGCCAGCAGCGCTTCGCTGCCCTTTTGCCGTTTCACGACCTGCATCATAGACTCCAATGACGGCGCCAAGGCGGCGCCGCTGCTGAGTTGGGCAATCAGCAGACTCAAGGCTCCGGCTGCCAAACGAGCCGTCAAATCACCATGTGTCAGGCAAGCCGTCTGCGCCCCGACAGCAAACGCCCGTTCCCAGTCACCGCTAAAAAACAAGCCGACCGGCGCTACGCGCATGACAGCACTGCTGCCGCAACGAGCGTTCGGCAGATTCGTTTCCGTAAAACGACGACCTGTAGCCAAGGTCATAAGACAAGTTTTTCCGGGAGCTCGCCGCGCATAGAGAGACTGTATCCCCATGAGATCGTAGGACCACTGTATTTCGTGCTCCTGACGCTTCATCCATGCCATCTGTTCCGGACTGACAATTCGCTCCGTCTGAGTATAATACCAGCGCATATATGACCGAAAGACGCCTTCCTGCGGTTCCAATCCGGCTTGTGCCGCCCACAACAAGCCATCGGCCGTAAACAACGACATCTGCGTATCATCGGAAATCAGCCCTTGATTGCCGTTCACTTTAGACTTCAAAATCGTCCGCAAGCCGTAGGGCCCATATTTCCTGCGAATCGTATGCAGATCATCAAACTCGATTAAATAGCCTAAGGCATCTCCGGACGCTCCGCCCAACATGCACCCTGTAAAACGATCCAAGGTCTCCATAATTTCTCCTCCGTTACAGCAGCAGTCCTTTTCATCGCCATATATAATATCAAGTTCTGGATTTACTTTTTATCAATTATGTTATATAATTAAAAATTTATGATTACATTATAACAAAAATACACAGAATTTGGCAAATTATCCCCCATCTACGCTGCAGCCGTAACACCGGCGATCAGGCAAAATAATGTTTCCACAGTTTGCGTATTCCCGTGTGAAAATAAATCACATAGCCGCCGATCACCCCGATCAAGGCCTGCAATATCTCAAAAGGCAGCTTTATCCACGCATACATGGGCGTACTGTATACATAAGCCCGGCCCAAGGAATACCCGACAACCATAATGACAGCGCCGATTAACAAAGCCGTTACCGCTTCTCCCTTGCTCATGTCACCGCTATTTCTGTGCACAATTGCAGAAATAGCCCAAGCTTGAATACCATGCGTCACCAAAGATACAAACATAGGCGCCGGATAAAAAAAGAAATCCCCTAAAAAAGCACCGATACCGCCAATAAAAAACGCCTCTTTAGGCATAAACAGCAATGCCGCCAAACAAATGACGATATCATTAATATACAAATGACCGCCGGGAACGGGAATTCCCACCGAACTGAGCGCCATATTCATAGCCATGAATAAAGCTGCGATCGTCAATCGCTTTGCAGTAAATCCGTTTCTTTTCTGTACCATCAATCCTTACCTCCATATTATAATATATAATTATAACGCAATACTGACCCGATTAATATATCCAGAAACTAAAGTCTTAATATGTACAGTTTGATTGGCGAATCTAATCTTAAAATTATTGCCTTGCATGACAACCACTTTATACCATAATTGCAAATATTCTGTTTAGCATTCTACTCCTTTACGCTTGAGAAATAATTAATCTTCCCATAAAATCCTATAAAATGTAATTATCCCAAGAGTGTGTCACACTATGCGACACACTCTTGGGATAATTTTTACAAAATCCTTATTTTAAAGATTAAAAGATTCCTCTTTACTTTCCAGACGATGAATATCTCCAACAATAAAAACGAGAGACAAAATCCCAATTGCTACAATAATGCTAATAAATGCCATTGCACCAAAAAAACTGCCTGTAAGGCCTACAATGATACCAATGACCAGCGGAGTAATAACACCCGCAGCATTACCAGCTAAGCTAAATACACCTCCAGCTAAGCTCACTGATTCAGGAGGCGCTATATCAGCAATTGTACTCCAAATAATAGCTGCCATTCCTTGTTCAAAGAAAGCCAGCGCCATAATACTGATAACAATATCAATGGAGTCAAAATAATTGGCTGTAATAATCGTCATAGAGCACAGCAGTCCACAAGCCACCGGTAATTTCCTGGCTTTCGATACAGACGCGCCATGTTTCAGCATGTAGTCGGACCAATGTCCACCGATCAATACCCCGATCAGCGCACCAATGTACGGGATTACTGCATACCAACCAGCTTTCAACATTGGCATATTTTTAGCCAAAATTAAATAACTTGGAAACCATGTTAAAAAAAAGTACATCGTACTCGTATTAGCAAATTGGGCAATGTAAACGCCGATAAGTTGACGATGTCGGAACAGTTCTTTCATTTCCGCCCAAGTAATCTCATGTTTTTGTCCTGCCTTCTCCGCCTGTCCACCACCATTACGAATATAAGCCAACTCTGCCTCATTAATGCCTTTACAGTCTTTCGGGTCACGATACAACATATACCAAAGCACGCTAAAGCCAATTCCGATTATTCCGGTAACATAGAAGATTTCACGCCATCCCCAAATATCAAGAATCCAAAACAATGCCGGCGTCAAAAAAGCAAGACCAATAAATTCCGCTGCCGTATAAATTGAAATTGCAGTTGCTCGTTCATTATCCGGAAACCAAGCCGCTACGACACGCGTATTAGTAGGAAAAGCAGGAGCTTCGGACGCGCCAATAGCAAGACGTATACCAAATATACTCAAAAAATTTTTTCCAAATCCCATCATTACAGTAAAAAATGACCATAAAAACAGCGATACGGTATACGTTAAACGCGGTCCCACCCTTTCTAAAATATATCCGCCAGGAACTTGCATCAAAGCATAGGACCAAGCAAACGACGACAGCAACAAACCCATCGTCGACGCATCAAAACCGAATTCCGCACTTAAGCTGGGCGCCGCCACTGCCATATTCGTTCTATCCAAATAATTGATGGCCGTCAATACAAATATTAGCATTAGCATAAACCACCGCTTACGCGTTGGTTTTTCTCCGATAACTTTATGCATATCTTTATATTCTTCCATGTGTTCCTCCTTTACATAGTATAACCCCGCCAACTGCAATGGATTTTTTACTTTGTTCAATAATTCACTATCTTTTCGAAAAAGATACAGATACTGTGCAACAACGCAAAGGTTATGTCATTACACAGTATCTATCGCTTGTTACGCATATTAAGCCGCTGTTTTCTGACGCGAAGCTATATTGACAAAAAGTGCCAACAAGACGCTAAGCAAAGTAATAACTGCATTAAAGGCAATAACATACAGCGGACCGTCGGCACCGCCCATCGTTGCAATCGAGCCGGCAGCCGATACACCGATCCAGGTCCCAATACTGGACATAATCATGACAACACTAATAATCGTCCCTTTGATCTGAGGGAAAATATCGCTAACCGTCGCCGTAACCAATTGCAAAATACCGCCGGCAGCGGAGTACCCGAAAACAAAGCCGCCAATAATCGCCATCGTTGGTGTACGAACAAACGCTAAAATGATCAACATGAAGAAAGCGATTAACGGATATAAAAAGATGAGTCGAATTGATTTGACAAGCTTATCGGCGATGACCGCAGAAACCAAGACGGCAATAACGACACCGATAGAATAATACGACTGAATAACTGAAGGATTCGACATGCCGACCCATTTACCATACTCTTGGTTGCAATTGACCCAAATTTGGAAAGTTGCCGTCGTCGTAAAGCCCATAATAATCAAAGCAATACTCATAGGCGTAAATTTCAACGACTTCAAGCTCTGCAAGAACGATGTTTTTTCGCCATCAGCAGCCATAATTTCAGCACTGTTTTTCGGAAAGGGCATGAAAACAGTCAAGACGGCAATGACTGCGCACAGAACCGGAAATGCATAGAACAGCGTCGTATAGGGCAAACTATTTGAAGAGGTATACATGATCATAAAAGGCAAAATAAATTGTCCGATGGCGATAAACAATTTAGTCATAATGCTGGCGAAGGCAGAACGACCTTTAAAAATTTCCATCGTTGCCGGAATAACGCCGCCATTAAGGAAAGCATTGCCGATCCCACCGATTAAGCCGGCAATATAGGCTATCGTCAAATTAGTCGAAAGAGCTGCGCCTAAGAAAAAGATACCATAAAACACGGCCCCCAGGAAAGAGGCAATGCGCCGGCCATATCGGTCTGAAATAGGACCGGAGAAGAAGCTGCCGATCAAGCAACCCAAGCCCAAGGAAGCTGATACCCAAACGACGCCACTTGCATCGTACAGGCCGCCCGGCAGTTGGACTGCGCCCCATTGTTGCGCCAATACTTGTTTATAATGCCCCAAAATGGAAGCGGCAACGCCAAGAACCAAATAATTAAGATACAGTATAATTGCCGTAAAATACAGCCGTTTATTTGTTGTTGTTTCTTCCACTGTAAATTCCTCCTGTGTATACTGCCAAAGCCCCACAAAGAGGTGGGGCAGGCAATATATGGACAACATTAATACTTACTACTAAATTTCCAGTGCTGCATTAAACGCATCTGTCGTCGCTGTCAAAGCACTGCCGGGAGCCTTGAATGCTTCCCCGATAACAAATGTTTGCGGCACAAACTTTGAAACTTCATCATTCCAAGGATTATAACTACGCGAACCCATGGCCAAGATAATGTGATCAAAGCCTCTCAATTCGCCTGTCGTACCGTCGGCTAAGACATAGTTGACACCGTCTTTGAAAAATTCCGTAACTTTGGCACCGGCAACAACTTGAACGTTATGTTTTTTGAAGTCATTAAAAATATACACTCTATTTTCTTTCGAAACGTCTCCTGCCAGCTCATTTTTCATTTCGATGATCGAGACTGCATGATTGCGTTCGCAGAGGAACTGTGCCGCTTCGCAACCAACCATACCGCCGCCAACGACAAGTGCTTTTTCGCCGATTTCATACTTCCCTGCCAGCATATCTTGTGCCGTAATATAGCCGCAATCAGCTAAACCAGGAATATTTAAGATTAAGGGGATAGAGCCTGAGGCAAAAATAACGGCATCAGGACTCATTTCTTTCAGCATATCGACAGTGGCTTCCGTGTTTAATTTGATATCTACACCGGCTTCTTCTGCGCGCACAATATAACTGCGGATAGCCCCTGTGAGGTCACCTTTTTCAGCTGGATACGCTGCCAAACGGAAGTTGCCGCCTAAGCTGTCGCTTTTTTCCAACAACGTTACGGCATGACCGCGTTGTGCACAAATCCGAGCGGCATATAAACCGCCGGGACCACCACCGACAACGACGACTTTCTTCTTCGTTACCGCCGGTTTTATTTCTATTTCACGACCACAAGCCGGATTCAAGGCACAGGTGATCGGTTGACCGCTGAACATATAAGGAACACAACCGAGGAGACAGCCGATACAAGGCGTTAAGCTGTCGAGCTCATCGTTTTTAGCCTTATTCGGCAATTCAGGATCTGTCAAACTTTGACGGCCAAAGGCAACGATATCGGCTCTGCCTTCGCGAACCATAAGTTCTGCATACTGCGGTTCCGTATAACGGCCGACAGTAATGATAGGTACGTTAACGGCCCGTTTAATTTCTTCGACTAAAGGAGCGCTAAAGCCGCCATGTACACCGCCCGGTGCCCACATAAATTCGTCGTGAACGTGTACGGCGCGGCTGACATGCAAGGCATCAATACCGCATTCTTCAACGAGATATGCAGCAACCGTTGCCGCATCTTGATTCGTCTGTCCGCCTTCAATGTCATCACTGGCGTTGATACGACATAAAATCGGCATCGTACCGCCTGTCTTCTTGCGGATGTTTTCAATGATCAAACGCGGTAAGCGCAGACGATTCTCGAAGCAACCGCCAAATTCATCAAGACGATTATTCGTACGTGATGAAATAAAGGTACTGACCAAATATCCATGGGCGCAATGGACTTCCACCATATCGATGCCGGCTCGCTGTGCCCGAGCGGCAGCGTCACCGTAACATTCAATCAATTTATAAATTTCTTCACGCGAAATGGCTACCGGTACTTCACGTCCCGAAGAAGGAGCAATAGCACTGGCCGCTTTCAAAGGATAGCCGGTTAAGGCAGAATCACCTTCCGGACCGGCATGCTGCAACTGGATCGAAACGACAGCCCCATTCGCATGGATAGCGTCCGCCACTTTGCGAAAACTGTCAACAGTATCATCAGAGAAAAGGCAAGGCTTTCTCGGGCCGCCTTTAGCTTCTTTATATACAACGGTTGATTCTATGGTAACCAACCCAAAACCGCCTTTAGCACGAGCTGCATAGTATGCAACAGACCGATCGCTTAAGGTACCATCTGTATTGGCATAGTTATTACCCATAGGGGGAACCGCAAAGCGATTAGGAACCGTAACTGAGCCGATCTGAATGGGTTGAAACATCGCTTTAAATTTCATGGATAGACCTCCTTATTATCGTAATCAGGCAAAAAACTTTTTAAACACTTCTTCGTGAGGCATGTCTTTCCCGGTAAACAGTTTAAACGCCGCTACTCCTTGCCAAAGGAGCATGCCTATACCGCCAACAGCCAGTTCACAACCGGCTTCTTTCGCTTCTTTTATCATCAGCGTTTCTTTTGGATTATAAACAGTATCAGCAACAATGAGGTCTTTGCGGAAATATTCTTTTTTCACCAATGTCTGTTCATCGAGGGGTTTCATCCCGACTTTTGTTGCATTGACCAAGATATCGGCCGAAGCGATAGCAGCTTTCAAAACATCATCATTAGCTAAATCGCTAACGGTGACTTGACAATCCAAGCCGGCCGCTTTGATCTTTTCCGTCGTCTTTTCGGCATTGGCATAAAATTCATCTTTACGGTTGAAAACAGCTACACTGGCAGCACCGTCAAGCGCCGTTTGACAAGCGATTGCCGTAGCCGCGCCGCCGGCACCTAAGAGAACGATTTTCTTGCCTTTTACGTCAGCGCCGTTTTCCTGTAAATTGCGAACAAAGCCGATTCCATCGGTATTGTTTCCTTCCAATTTCCCATTTTTAACGACAACAGTATTGCAAGCACCGATCAGTTTAGCTGCCGGCGATAATTCGTCGAGATACTGAGCGATCGCTGTCTTGCATGGCATGGTAACATTAAAGCCGCCGATATTCAAAGTCCGCACGGCCTGAATGACAGCGGGCAGCTGATCGATCTGTACATCAAAGGCCAAATAGGCGGCATCGATACCAAGGCTAGCGAAGGTGTAATTATACATAACAGGAGATCCTGAATGTCCTACTGGTGAACCAAACAAGCCAAACAGCTGCGTATGTCCATTAATTCTTGCTTCCATAACTAAAACTCCTCTCAATACTCGACATAGATGAATAGTCAGCTACTTATTTTTCCAACATTTCCGGCCAAACTTGAGCCAATACTTTTTTAGTGCCTTCGAAGTTTAACTTAGCCGCTTCTTTTACGCCTTTAGCAACAATTTCATCACTGATAACTTCTACGCCACAAACTTTCGGTTCAACACCTTTATCATGAATCATTTTAACAAAGCCCGCCGTATCTCCATAACCTGTACCGGGTATCATACGATCATGCATGGATTCATCACGAAGAATGGTGACGGCATACGGATGCTGCTGTACATCGTTGATTTGAATCGAAATAACTTTGTCTACCGGAATATCTGCCAAATAGGACGGATCGTACGACTGGTTGGCGCGAATCCAGTGCCAGCTGTCCAAAATCAATTTGGCATTGTCGCAGCCGCTGCCTTTAACAACAGCCCAAGCCGTCTTAATATCGGGAATACCCGAATACGGCATCGGTTCTACACCGATGATATATTTACCGGCACGCTGGCATAATTCTTTTAACTTTTGCGCCGTATGTTCTACGGAATATTTCTCCATTAAACCTATATTAATATGTTGCACATTAAATAGATCACACATATGGAAACAGATTTGTTCTTTGTACTTTTGTTCATACGACCGATTGTTTTCAGCCCACATGGTAATATATTCAACTTCAGTTACTTTCATACCATGTTTGGCCAAAATATCCAAAATATCTTGATCATGCAATCCTTCCGCTAATGCATCCACATATGTTTCAGCACGTAAGCCGATACCTTCAAAGCCTGCTTCTTTCGCGGCAATGACACGTTCTTCAAATTTGCATTGATCCCCAAGTGTCCAAGAACTTACTGTGATTGGATATTTTTTAGACATATGCTATCACTCCTCACAAAAAAATATAAATATTTTAATATATTCATGGTCTTTAATAAAGCAAAAAACTTACCTATAAAGTACATTCCTAATTTCATCAACCGGCATCATTGCACCAGTATAGAGCCGATACGCTTCTGCTCCTTGGAAAAGCAACATCCCTAATCCATCAAAAATGCGGCACCCAGCACTTCTAGCCTGCATCAGGAATTTCGTTTCCACCGGATTATATACGGTATCAGCAACTGCCAATCCCGAATGAAGCATATCTTCCATCCCATCAGCAATACTAATATTGTCATGAGGTGCCATTCCAACACGAGTCGCGTTAGAAAGGATATCGCTAGAACGGACCTCTTCTTTGAGCAATTCCTTATCAGATAAATCATATAAGGCCAACTTGATATGCGGAACCGCTTTACGAACAGCTTCAAGATTAGCTTTTGCGCGCGGCCAAAATCCATCTTTGATGTTAAACACCGATATTTCCCGAATACCTTCTAAAGCACACTGGGTCATGATAGCTGAAGCAGCGCCGCCAGCGCCAATTAAGGTCATTTTTTTACCTTTGACAGCAACACCTCCTGACTTCAAGTTTAATGTATAACCGACTCCATCGGTATTATGTCCAGTAAGAACACCACCTTCATTTACGATCGTGTTTACTGCCCCAATAGCCTGTGCTGCCATTGATACGTGATCCAAAAACGGAATAACTGCATTTTTTAACGGCATCGTCACATTTGCCCCACGAATATTCAACGTCTTAATAGCTTGAACAGCTTTTCCAACATCTTCCAAGGCAACATCAAACGCCAAATACACAAAGTCTTGATTAAACTTTTGAAAACAATAATTGTACATCTGTGGAGATCGAGAATGTCCAACAGGCGTTCCAATTAATCCCAATAGTTTTGTAGTTCCTGAAATCTGCATATATAAGCGCTTCCTTCTTCTTAATGTAAATGTAAAAACAAATCATTTTTACAACTCTTCACTAACCTTATGTGATATGTTGTTTTCTTTAACCATGCACATAATACCTTGTTGTGAATTATTTAACAAATTGATAATTTCTATCCCATTATAGACGGAGCTAAAGTGTAGATGATAAAATGTAAATATACACATTTTCGTTATATTAAGTTCTTGTTTTCACAAAAGAAGGCATGAAATGAATCTTTCTCACCTAAGATATTTCGTCAAACTAGCACAAGTAAAACATTATACGAAAGCGGCAGAGCAATTATGTATTACGCAACCAAGCTTAAGCCACGCTATTTCCCAGCTTGAAACTGAGTTAGGCGTCATCCTGTTCGAAAAAGGGCCTCATGGGACCGAATTAACTGATTTTGGAAAACAGTTCTTTGCCAGTGTAAACAGCTCTCTGAACATCCTTGACAACGGTATTAAAACAATCAAGCACGGGGCTAAAGGAAACGGACTCATTCGAATCGGTTGCTTGCGGACCTTGGGCACGCACTACGTTCCGGAAGTAGTAGCCGCGTTTAAGGAAGCACATCCTGACAAGGATTTGCATTTTACTTTCAGCACCGATATGACACGCGGTTTATTGGAAGGACTAGTTGAAGATTCATTCGACGTCGTTTTTGCTTCCAAGCCCTTAAACCCTTCTCAATTTGATATTACCGCCGTTTCAAAACAGGATTTGGTTCTCATTACCCCTAAAGATCATCCATTAGCAGAAAAATACGTAATCGACTTGCGGGACACACTACAGTATCCTTATATCGCCTTTGATTCAACATCGGGATTACGCCCCATTATATCTCGTATGTTTTCAGAGATTAAAGGCTCCCCGCAAGTTGTTTACGAAGTATCAGAGGACCAAGTAATCGCCGGTCTTGTAGCTAAAAAATTCGGCATTGCCGTTGTTCCATATATGGATATTCTCTTACAGCTTGATGTTAAAATCCTACCCATTGCCTACCCATCATATGAACGAAAGTTTTACGCTATTTTTAATAAAAACCATTATTTACCTCCTGTCGTCCAAAATTTCAGAAATTTCATCATCAGCCATATTCCAAAAGAATAATGCCGCCTAGCATACACGAAAAAATGATAAAAATTTAATTCTTTCTATCCCATCATGCATGTTTTCAATACTTTAGAACTTACTATTCTCCCATTTTAAACGTATGGCTTTTCTCTTTGTATTCGCTTGTGTAAGTACAGCCGATCACGGGTGTTCATAGGGAATTTTCTACAGTTTCTTTATTGCCCTTGTTCACCTTGCAGCTTTACTTCTACTATAAGGAAATACAGAACGGGCAAACATTACACATGACAACGTTCAACCCTCAATTGCCGCCGGATGTTAAGACAAAAAAAAAGCACTTACGTGTCAAAAGACAACGTAAGTGCTTTTCGCTTATTCTGGCACTGCTTCCCTGCTTATTCTTCGATTTCCGATACGACGCCGGCTCCGACGGTACGGCCGCCTTCCCGAATAGCGAATCGAAGTCCTACTTCAATCG
>NZ_OEQB01000009.1 GCF_900240295.1 Megasphaera vaginalis (ex Bordigoni et al. 2020) | reverse complement strand
GAGAGGAATTCAGTGACGATAGCTGTAGGGATCCACCTGTTCCCATACCGAACACAGCAGTTAAGCCTACAAACGCCGAACGTACTTGGGGGGAGGCCCCCTGGGAGGATAGGAAGTTGCTGATTACGAAAAAAGAGAGACACACAATCGTGTGTCTCTCTTTTTTTGTCACCAATGGGGTGTTGATCGTTACTATCGTGTCGATTCGATGGGATGCTATAACATATTATTTATGCAATAATTATTGACATATATTATATGCAATGGTATATTGAACGAAACACATAGTCATATGTGGGTTTAAGCGTAGAATTATATGTCAGGAGGGGATACTCATGTTGACGGAAAGAATTCGGAAAGCTAAGGATGCGTATGTAAACGATATGCCTGCTATATCTTACGAACGAGCACGCATATGGACCGAATCGTATAAAAAGTCTGAAGGGCAATCAGCAATTATGAGAAGGGCAAAAGCGTTTAAAGATGTTTGCGAACAAATTGAAGTCCATATTTTTGAAGGAGAACTCATTGTCGGCGCGATTGGAGAGTTCAGAAAGTGTGGTATTTTAACTCCGGAATTCTCTTGGACTTGGGTGGAGAAGGAAATGGATAATTTTTCTACCAGAGAGCAGGATCCTTATCAAATGAGTGCTGAACAAAGAGATTTTGTTCGTAAAGAGATATTTCCCTATTGGAAGGGGAAATCGGTAGAAGAAGCATTTCTGTCGCAAGTATCTCCTGAAACGGCAAAAGTAGGCGTAGATACGGGAATTGTTGACACCGATTCAAAATGGAGACAATCGGTTGGCGAAATAACACCGGACTATCAGGATGTGCTTTTTAAAAAAGGTTGGCAAGGGATTATCGATGAATGTAAGGATAAGCTTAACCAAGTTAAATTCACCAGTCCTGATGGACTGGAAAAGCGTGATTTCTATCAATCTGTGATTCTTTGCGGTGAAGGGATGATTACGTTAGGAAAGAGATATGCGTTAGAAGCGAAGCGACTTGCTGCGCTTGAAAACGATCCCGTACGTAGAGCTGAGCTAGAACAGATTGCACAAATTTGCGATAAAATTCCCGCAGAAAGACCGACTACCTTCCAGGAAGCTCTCCAAATGATTTGGTTTTATCAATGGGGAGGGATTATCATGGAAAATCCCTTGTCTCTCAATCCGGGTAGATTTGATCAATATATGTATCCGTATTATCAATATGATATGGTTCATAAACTTCACGATAAAGAGGGAATTCTGGAATTAATAGAATGCTATTGGTTAAAATTGTCTGAATGGGTTTGGACCATATCCGCCAATACGGCAGATTTTTTCGCCGGTTACAATCAGTTTCAAAATTTAACCGTCGGCGGCTGCGATCGTTCCGGTAAAGATGCCACCAATGAATTGTCATATCTTGCCTTACAGGCGACAAGTGAAGTCAAGACGCATCAACCGGGGTTATCCGTAAGAATTTCTCACGACAGCCCGAGAGAATTTGTCGATAAAGTCATGGAACTCGTTGCACAGGGGACTGGTTTTCCTGCCATTCATAGTGATAAAACCGGATATATGATGTTGAAAAATTTAGGGTATGAAACGGAAGATGCCCGTGATTGGAACAACTGCGGGTGTGTGGTCCCGCACTTCCGTAAGACTTTTGAATGGACAAGTACCGCTAATGTCAATTTCAGTGCGGCAATGGAATATGCGACAAACTGTGGGAAAAGCCGTCTGGATGGCAAACAGATGGGTATTCCTATGGATAGAAATTTTAAATCGTATGAAGAATTGGCTGATGCTTATTACAAACAGTTTGATAATTTAATCGCTGTAGCTGTAGAGTCTTCTATACTTGCCCAAAAATTACAACGCGCGTATATTCCTCGGCCGTTCTTCTCGGCTTTGTCCGAGTCTTGCATCAGGCAGGGCAAAGATATCGTCGATGGTGGTGCCAAATATAATATCGGACCTGTTCTTACGGGGATAGGATTGGCCGAGTCGGCAAATAGCTTGGCGG
Organism: Megasphaera vaginalis (ex Bordigoni et al. 2020); assembly: GCF_900240295.1. Lineage (NCBI taxonomy): Bacteria > Bacillati > Bacillota > Negativicutes > Veillonellales > Veillonellaceae > Megasphaera > Megasphaera vaginalis (ex Bordigoni et al. 2020). Next base: position 50,539 of record NZ_OEQB01000009.1, on the reverse strand, counting down.
CAATTAAAAAACTTGTTTTTGAAGATAAGGTGTGTACTATTGAAGAACTCTTCGATGCTTGCGATAAGAACTGGGACGGATATGAATTATTGCAGAAGCAGGCGCTGGATTGCCCGAAATATGGAAATGATGATGATTATGTAGATGATATTGCGAAACGGATAGAAAATCACTATTATGAAGAAACCATAAAATATCGTGATTACTATGGAAATTCGTTTACGACGGCCTTTATGGGGATTTCCAATTTTATTCCAACCGGTAAGGTTTTGGGGGCATCGGCGTCCGGCAGAAATGCGATGGATCCGATCTCGGAAGGGGTATCCCCTGTGGGAGGGACTGACACCTCCACCCCATTGGCAGCGATGAAATCTTGCGCCAAAATGAATCAAGATATCCATTCTGGCGGAACTCTTTTAAACTTGCGATTAAGTCATGATTTAGTGGAAACAAAACGGGGACGTAGTAATTTGGCGGCGGCAGTACAATCGTTTTTTGATATGGGCGCCTTCCATGTACAATTTAACACTTTATCTACGGAAACATTACTTGACGCACAAAAAAATCCGGATAATTATAAGGACTTATTGGTTCGTGTAGCGGGATATAGCACACAATTTGTGCATCTATCTAAGCGACTTCAGGATTCCATTATCAGGCGGTCAGTTCATGATGCCTTCTAACGGGAAAATTTTGCAACTCCAGAACTTTTCCGTCAATGATGGCGAAGGATTAAGGACAACGATATTTTTTTCCGGTTGTCCTCTTCGCTGTCAGTGGTGTGCGAATTCAGAAGGGTACACTTCTGGGAATAAGATTCTGTATATCTCTTCCCGTTGCGTTTCCTGTGGACGGTGTAAGGAGGTATGTCCGGAAGGTGTAGGAATTGATTTGAATACTCCTGACGAACGCAAGAAATGCACCGCTTGCGGAAAGTGTACCGCAGTTTGTTTGGAAAAGGCCAGGAAAAATACAACTACTGAGGTTACGGTAGAAGAAGTAATTAAACAATTGGAATCGCAAATGCAATTTTTTTACGGATCCAGAGGTGGAGTAACTTATTCTGGTGGAGAGTGTACGATGCAGCCCGTATTTTTGAATGAGCTGGTTAATGCCGTTTACGATTTAGGTTTAAACCAGGCAATAGAAACGAGCGGCTACTTTTCATTGGCTGAGATGGAAGAAACCTTTGCTAAACTGGATTTAGTTTTCATAGATATAAAATTGATGGATTCAGCTAAGCATAGATTTTTTACAGGTGTCGATAATGATCTGATCTTGAATAACATCTCGCGATTGGGGGAAAAAAGGAAAGGAATTGTGGTTAGAGTCCCTACTATTGTAGGTGTTAATGCGGATATTGATAATATCCGAGCAACCGCTAAATTTGTCAGAAATAATGTACAAGACCCTTGCATGGAATTGTTGCCTTACCATCATTATGGAGAAGATAAATTCAAACAATTAGGAATGGATCGTGATTTTTCTCGTTTTGATACACCGGATAGAGACTACATGAATTCCTTGGTTACAGTAATAGAAAATGAAGGAGTACGTGTCATCTCGTATAAATGACTCCTTTCTTTCTAAATAGGAGCGATCTAATCTGAGATGGATTGGCAGTGTATTCTGTTATGACAGTTAAAGCAGCGCCATATTGTGAACTTGTTGTTCGCAATATGGCGCTGCTTTTATTTTAGCTTACATGAGGAAATAATCGCAGAAAATTAATAGGTTCTGAAAGGTAAGCGAAAGTGGGGGCGCCATCAAGCCGATATTACGTTAAAGAAGAGGAATCTCTCAGGAGTTTTTTACAGATTATATTTTGAACTTTAAAATTCTGGAAGGTCTACCGGCTTTATGATGATATTGTCGGCCTATTTCGATGCAGTAGTTATTGTCCAGCAATTTTAAAACAATCCTATTAACGGCTCGTTTAGAAATCTGTAAATAATCGGAAAGCTGAGCTACTGTACATTCTTGAATTCCTCTTTCTGTTAACAATTTATGTATTTGGCTTAATGTAAATGGGCTGATACCGACTCTGCTGGAGATTTCTTGAAAATGGTCATAAATAATCGGGTCTAATTTAGGCGGAGTATTCAAGGGGCCACGAATCGTATTTTTATCGTATACGAGGAAAATTTGATTACCGCCTGATTCTTGAGATCTTTTCAAACCGATGTAGGCATGATTTTTGGCTTCAGTAGCGGTCTTTCCAAAGCCTAATCCGATACTGAGCGTTCTTGCCGTGTGTTTTTTTACATCATGCGCTAAAGTAAAATCATTAAATTTATTTGTCTGATGTTCAACAATTGAACGCGTAGAAAAAATCAAATATTCAGTTTCTCTGATTGCAAAAACGGCTCCTTGTATTTTTCGAGCAAACGAATAAATATATTTAGCGATATTTAAATTCTCCATTGCCATCTGGTATTCGTCTTCAATAATAGGCGAAAAGGTGTTGAGTTCATCTATGGCCGCATGAATAATAATAATTTGGCTTTCCCGGCTGGCATGTAATAAAAAATTTGTATGGGCCTTTTCAATACTGTTAGAGATATCTGTTAAAGAAGAACTGGCAAATAGAATTGGAATTCCTCGGTTTTGTAATTTTTTATATACATCGGAGTATATCGTTATATATGTGGAATTTGTATTATGTTTGTAATCATTTATATAGAAATCAGTTAAATGATTATAAAATACTTCATCAAAAATAAATGTAGGAGGTTGAATCAAGGTTAGCTTTTGGAGGGGAATATTTGATTCGCTATAGGCATCTTTTATGATGGTCAATTCATTTTCAGGCATATCCGTAACTAATCTGTATAAATTATAGCCTGTGAGAGAAATCTTAAAAAGAAGTTGGAGTAGGCTTGCCGTATCTCGGGGAATTACGTACCAGGGGATTGTCGGTGTAAGTTTCGAGGCGACGTAATTTAACGTTGTTTTTCCAAAAAATAATACTGCATCATATTCTTTTTGTTGGCCTGAAAAGATGTTGGGGATTTTGAAAACAGAAGAATAGAATATGAAATCCAATAATAATTCTGGGAATTTCTCTTTTAATAGCGTTATTTCCGTAGATAACATTTTTTCGGGGACCAATAGAGCTATGCGCATTGTAAGGCCTCTTTCTAAAAAAAATAGAGACGAAATAAAGAATGATAAAAGAATATAATTCAACAATTAAACACTATAAAAGACATAAGCCCTAATATAGAATGAGCTTAAGTAAAATCATAAATTACCTTGTATCATAAATAGGAATTGTTGAAAATATTTGTGAGAAATTACATTTATAAGTTATTTTATAATATTTTTGATGAATGATAAAGGGATAGAAATAGCTATTTAAGTGAGTTCTAAGTCCGGGATATTGATGCTAGTCGGGAGGTGATTCTGATGAATAAACAAGAGCGGAGTAAGTTAACATGGAAAAGTTGGTTCTCCCTTATGCTTTTGGTAGTCGCTTTTTCTGGTATTTTTACTCATTCTGATTCGCCGTTAAGAGCTGTTGACTTTCAGGTTCTTATCGGAAATTTTGGTCATATCGGACAAGGGGATACTTTCATTGGAAAGGGAGGAACAGGAGCTAGTGGCGGATTCCTTTTTGCATTAACATTATTTCCAACAGTGATGTTTTCTTTGGGGCTAATTAATGTTGCGGAACATTTAGGCGCATTGCTTGCAGCGGAAAAGGTATTTAAGTATATCCTAAAGCCACTGATGGGTATCCCTGGAACGACAGGGTTAGCATTCGTCAGTAGTTTTACTAGTACGGACGCAGCAGCGGTAATGACTAAAAATTTATCAGATAACAACTTGATTACAGATGACGAACGAGCCATTTTCGCTTCATATCAGATTGCAGGATCCGGGCTGATCAGTAATATTTTTGGTAGCGGCGCCGCACTTATTCCTATTTGTATTTGCCCTATTGGAATTGTTATTGCGAGCATTTTTATCGTTAAAGTTATTGGGGCCAATGTCGTCCGCGGTTATATTCTCATTAAAAAGAAGCATCAATTTGCCAAGAAAGGGGCGACATAATAATGGGACAGTCAGAGGGCATAGTCAATAAAGAACATAATCCCAATATAATAGGGCTGTTTATGGCAGGAGCTAAAAAGGGCTTTTATTTATGTGCAGAAATTGTGACGCCTGCGTTAATTTTGGCGTACGTTCTGGTTCAATTTTTAACTATTACGGGGTTAATGGTAATTATTGGGAATCTGGTGGCGCCGCTCATGGCTGTATTTGGATTGCCTGGAGAAGCAATTGTAGCATTAATAGCGGCCTTTTTTGCTAAGGCGGCAGGCGTCGCCACTGTAGCGACTATGGTTGAAACAGGACAATTAACAGCGCTGCAGGCGACTATACTGTTTCCCGCCGTTATCACCATGGGGACATTATTGGCAGGTTTTGTTCGAGTCATCATCGTAGCTGAGGTGAATGAAAAATGGCATAATCTTTTATTGTTTTTGCCTATTTTTGATGCATTTATATCTATGTGGCTTATGCGAGTGTTTTTGATGATGATAGGAATATAAGGAGGCTTTATAAATGGAAAAAGAAGTGTTAAACAGAATTGAGCAGTATGTTGATTCGCATCAAGATGAAATGATTGAAAAGTACCAGGAATTGATTAATCTTAAGGATTTTTGGCGAGATGCCGATGCTGTGAGTGCAGTGGCAGTCTGGTTGAAAAAAGAATTTGAAGATGAAGGGTTTCTTTGTGAACTTGTCGATGTTGCTCCGGAATACGGGAAATTACTGATGGGAACATTAGGCGAAAATCGGGATAAAGAAGCTATTTTATTTAGCGGACATATGGATACCGCATTGGCTTCTGATTTATACCCGGAGGAACCGTTTACGGTTAAGGATGGGAATGCATATGGACCGGGAGTATTAGATATGAAAGGCGGTATTTTAATTTCATTGTATGTTGTTAAAGCATTGAATTCCATTGGATATAATGAGCGACCACTAAAAATTTTATTTGCGCCGGACGAAGAGGGGCTACACCATTTTACAAATGTGGCAGATCTTATTAAGGAGAATTCAAAACATTGTCTTTTTGCATTGAATATGGAAACTGGTCTCATGGATAACGGTTTGGCAGTAGGAAGAAAAGGTCGTTTGGGCATTGACGTATTTGTCAAGGGAAGGTCAGCGCATGCTGGAGCAGCATTCTTGGACGGGATTAGTTCTATTGAGGAAATGGCGCATAAAGTACTTGCATTTCAATCATTAACAGATATTGAAAAAGGGACTACCGTTAATACCGGGGTTATAAAAGGCGGTACCATTCCCAACGCAGTCCCGGCAGAGTGTATGTGCCAATTAGATATTCGCTTTAAAACAGTAAAAGAATTGAATCGAGTTAAAGAGGCTGTAAGACAAATTTGCGAAAAGAACTACGTAGGAGGAACAAGTTGCACATATACGGAATTGAATTTATTTACTCCTCTTGAAACTGATCACAAAATTATGGCATTATATGATTTTATGGCTGATGTAGCCCGAAAATATAATTATCCCGATACAACACCTGTGCAAGTTGGTGGCTGTTCGGATGCTACCTTTATACAACAAGCGGGAACGCCTGTGTTGTGTTCTTGTGGCGTGAGAGGAAATTGGAACCATACGCTTCGGGAATTTGCTGTCGTAAGCTCTCTTTATGACAGGGTTAAGTGGTTTACAGCCGCTATTGTTGATGCAGGAGCTTTGAATTTTTAAATCATGAAAATTTTTGATAGGGAGTGAATTCAATGGAAGAAACGGCAATCCTGAATAGTCCTGGATTATGGGCAATTTCGAGTTTGATGATTATCGTTTTACTCATATCCGCTATAGTATATTTGAAGGTATCGTTTGCAGAGGCTGAAAAAATAGGATTAGAGAAAAGACGCTGTATAGCTGGTTTGAGATCGGCTATGATTACTGCCATTGGGCCGTCTCTATCTCCTGTTATTATCGCTTTTGCTTTAATTGCGGTGGTGGGAGCGCCAACCACATGGATGAGATTAAATGATGTTGGCGCAGCGAGGACCGAGATTGCTGCAATTTCTTTGGCTGCCGGGGTAGTGGGACTTGACCCACAGTCGGCTGGGTTCGGCATAAAAGGCTTTGCTTATGCGTTATGGGGAATGGCATTAAATAATTTTGGCTGGATTTTAGTTACACTTATTTTGACTCCAGGTATGAGTAAATATGTTACAAAGTTAAATAAGAAATACGATCCTGTTTGGGTGAAACTAGCTTTATCAGGTGCAACGGTGGGGCTTTTTGCCTATTTGACGTCTCGACAACTAGTTTCTCTAAAGCCGGGATTATGGTGTGCAACTGCAATATCCGCAATTTCTATGTTAATTATTTCGAAAATTTTCGCAAAGCATGCGAGACTGCAAGAGTTAGCGCTGGGATTATCGATGTTGATAGGAATGTTAGTTACGACGGCTGTTTTTGGATAGTATTAGAGGAGAGGATACTTCATGTCCGATTTAATTGGTATGAGCTATAATCAAAAGGCTATTCGTATTGGTACTATTGCCATGATTTGTTCGGGAATAGCAAACTTTGCTCCGGCACTGTATGTGTATTTAATATATGGAATTATGCCTCCTGCAGGAGATGTTTTAAAAATTTGGGCTGTTTTGGCTGTTACCTTTGGCGCATCTTGGTTAGTACAGCCAATTACCTATTTTAGCTTATTAGGTGTTAGTGGCTCTTACTTGGGATGGATTGCCGGCAGTAATGCTGATATTCGTTGTCCCAGTGCGACAATGGCACAAAAGGCCGCGAACGTAGAACCCAGTACGCCTGAAGGCGATGTCATTTCGACTATTGGGGTAGCTGGCAGTATCATTACGTCGGTTATCATGGTCACGATATTTGTGTTTGTCGGACAAGGAATATTAGATGTTTTACCTCCGTTCATTCAACATTCTTTTAAATATGTGTTGACGGCTGTATTTGGAGCCGTATATGTTCAACTGGCATGTAAAAATCTAGGGATGGGCGCTTGGACCATTATTTTTGCGATAGTGACGTCCTATCTATGGGAATTAGTGCAGTTACCAGGGTGGCTTCTGAATATTTTTATTATTGTAGGTGGGGTTATTATTGCGAGAGTTTATTTTAATCTGTCTATAAAGAATCCGTCTAAACAAAACTAGCAGCTATACTTTCAAGTCAGATAGGTTATAATTAAATATAGTTCAGAAAAGAGACAGCGAGCGGTGCGATGAAGAATAAGATTCTGAGCATCGCTCTGTTTTTATACAATTAAATTGTATTTTATTAAGCATCATGGGAAATATTGATTAAGTTTGCTGTGTTTTTTGTTATTTTCCATATCGTTTTATGGACGTGAGTATCTTTCATTCGATATACACGGAAAGAATAGACAATGCTTTAGGTACAGATGATGAATCGGCAAAGGGATATTAGTTACTCTATCCTTAGTAAAGGGGAACCAGAGTCATTATATATCTAAAGTTGTTTGCTTTTGCTTAATTTATGGGTTCCATAGTTGTTTTACAATGACGGGTATAGGAAGAAAAAATCATGCCCTTCTGAATAGGAGGAACGATCTTGCGCCGAATTTGTTTTGCGCCCCCATCAATTTATTCTTACTATTCTTGACGGCGTATTTCTGTAAGAGGTAAAATTAAAAAAGTATATCAACTGGCAATCTTTTTATAAACAAATGGCGTATATTGTTGAGAAGAATATCGTTAATTGTTCTTGTTTTAATTAGGTTGAAAGATAGGAAAAGAAAGGAACATGATAAGGTGTCTTTACTCGTTATCATGCATGTGGAAAATGGAAAAAAATCTTTTTATCGATGATGATCCTACCAGAGAAATAGGGAAGGTACTGAAGAAAATTCGCTTTGAGCGAGAGCTTACGCTGGACAATGTATCGGCTTTGACAGGAGTCAGCAAGGCCATGTTGGGTCAGATTGAGCGGGGCGTTTCCATTCCGACGGTTTCCGTTTTATGGAAAATTTCGAAAGGACTACAAATCTCTTTGTCTACCTTATTGAACGATCAAGTGCAAGATTATAAAGCCGTCGAGATCATGAAGGATTTAAAACCGGTTTATGATGAAAATAAACAGATGATTCTCTATACTGTTTTTCCCTTTAATCCGGTCAATGGCTTTGAGTATTTTTATATTATTTTGCAGCCGGGGGCAAAGCATCCGTCAGAGCCGCATCGCAGCGCTTCAGAAGAATACATCATCGTGACGGAAGGAACGTTAACATTGCAGTTGGAACAGCAAGTATTCACTTTAGCAGCGCCGGCAAAAATTAATTTTCACGCGAATATCTCTCATTGTTATGAAAATAGGACAGATAAAAACGTTGTATTTCAGAATATAATGAAATATTAATAGCAATATTATTAGGGCTGATAAATAAAATCCCCTAAGGTATTAGGGGATTTACGGTTGCAGGCAATGAGAAGAATGAGAAGGCGAATATGTTGCGCAAATATGCCAACAACGATGTTGTAATTCCGGATCCGGGAAGAAGGCCATAGGGGAAGAATGGCGGCATGGGGACTAATCTATGCGGCAGTATTGACGAACGGCGGTACCAATAGCGATAATTGTTTACGCGCGGGATCGTGTGGCAGTGGCGCTTGCAGTGGAACATTGCCAGGAAAAATGTCGTTAGGGAATTCGATGAAGATACTTACGGGAGTATTGATGCCAGCATGTATTCGCCTGCAGTCAGGAATGAGGCCGCAAGAGAACGGCTTGCCGACAGAAGCATATGGTGGACTTTCCATTTAGCCGAGAACTTGTTAACCGGTGGAGAAAAGACGACGGCAGATTGCTTTCGTTGCCGCGCTCAGGCTGTTTTATAACCGTCTGTCCATGGCGACGCTGATCCGTTCTTGATTGTTCATATCGAAGCCGCCTTTTTGAACATCGTCAAAGTTATAAAGGTCTTCGTCGTCAATCGGTTTGAGCCGTTTTACCATGCCGTAGGGCGTTGCGATGGATAGGGCGTCGCTGTGTCCGGAAAGGATCCAAAGCGGTTTATAGCCTCTTGGCTTCGTTTTCAGTGTCGCTTCGCCGACACCGTCCGTAAAGTAGACCAGAAGATCAATATGTTGACTGTTGGCGTATTCGAAGACGGGGGAGAAAGCGGTACTGCCTCTGATTTTCAGGCGCTCCTTCAGGTCATGGATCGTGTTCACCGCATAAACACGCCGGATATGATCGTCACATTCGACAATCGTGATTTCATGATTGCAGGAACGGACGATTTGCAATACTTCTTCCATTGCCTGTTTGAATTCACCGTCGCTGATGCTGCCGCTAATATCGAGGGCGATAAAGATTTTCGCCTTATGGCCTTTGAGCTGGCCTGGCAGATCAAGTCGTTCCGGCTGACGCCGGTTGCGTCGAGTCGTCGTCTTTTTTTTACCGGCTGTGACGGAGCCGACGAGCTTCTTCAAGTACCAGTCCCAGGGAAGGCCTTGATGATCCTCTTTCAGTGTTGCGAGCATGCTTTCCAAATAGTTAGGGAGTTCCCCCTTGCGGGCATTTTCGATGTATGTTTGCGTAAATGCTTTGATTATGTCTTCGTCCGCGTCATCTGATTCATCCCAGATATCGTGCGTGTCTTCGGGATCATATTTTTCTTGAATCATGTCGTTTCGGCTGCTGCCGGGATCGCAGGCATCTTCCGTCAATTTAAACTTATTTAGTTCTTCTTGGATACGTTCGGCGTACAATTCATACGTTTCGTATGGCGCCATCGGGGCGTCGCTCGTGTAGGCCATATTGACCCAGGCTAAGGTTGCCGAATCAGGCGGCACGTTGTCCAGATACATGTTGGCGGCAATATCCATAGCCAGATTGACGGCCAGCTTGCTGTATTTGGTGCGCATTTCTTTCGCCCGCATGAGATGGAGTGACAGAATATGAATAATTTCATGTTTTATGTCGCTTTCCATCTGTTCGATTGTCAGTGCCAGGAAAATATACGGATTAAAATGCATGACATATTTTCCGTTTTTGAAGGTGACGGCGGAAGGAGACGCAATATCAAAGCGAAAGCTTTTTCCCATTTGGAAGAGAAAATAGCCGTAAAAATTATCGCTGTCGTCCATGAGACGTAAGTTGATTTTGGCGAGGATTGCGTCAAATCGCTCGCTCATGTCCGGGGGCAGCGTTAATGGCGGCAAGGGCATATCCTTTTTATGTTCTGTTGCTTTATATTCGTCGACAAGGACGGCTACGTCTTGATACAACAGGAGAATGTCACTGAGCAGATTCGTATTCATAGGCGTTACCGAATTTTTTTATACGCCGCAAAATAGGCATTGATAAAGGCGTCGTGATCCAGTGCGGCAGCATATACGGCAGGCGCGTTGCTGCGCATATCTTTCATGACGCCGATCATCAGGTCGACAGGATAGGCTTGCAGAAAAGCGACAAGTCGGTCGAGCTTTTCAGTACGATCTTCCTGATGAACGGCAAGTACGTTTTCCAGGCGGCGCAAGATGTTTTTTGCCGTCAAGTAGAGGCGGGTATGACTTTCTTTTTCGATGCGTTCGGCTAATTCCCGGCTGAATAAGGACGGCGTGAAGACATCGTCATATGAGATCAGCGGCGTGCTGTCATTTTCGATAAAATGGACGAATTCTTCAGCGATCACCTTGCCGACATTCCCCTGAATAACGTTATAAAAGACGGCCTTGGAAATGGTGCCTCTATGTTCCGTATAGAGGCGGTATAAGCCGGAAATCCGCTCATAGCTGCGCGGCGTAGCGTTAATGTCATCTTCGTTTTTGCGGCACAGGTATTCCGGATAGGTGGAAATAAATTCCATGACCTTATCGGCAATGCCGGCTTGCGAAGCCCAATTCAGCCATTGGAGATAATCGGGTTCCATGTAAAGCCAGACAAAGCGGTTTTCCTGTGCCGCATCCATTTCCACCGTTTGGTAATCGTACGTTTGGGCAGGATTCATGGCGGCGACGATTTTGACATCATCATGAAGGACATAGCCGTTGATTTCGCGATTTAAGATGAGATTCATCAGTTCTTGCTGTACGGCATGCTCACAGCGGTTGATCTCGTCAATGAACAGGAGTACCGTGTTGCCGGCTTCCCGTTCTTTGTCGATTAGACGCAACGTGTGATGAACGGCGTAAACCGTCGCTTTTTCCGCCGATACGGTGCCGTCCGCTCCTTTTTTCCTATAGGTTTCCACTGTCGGCAAGCCGCCGATTTCTCCTTCTTTAAGAAGATTGCCGTCGATCGTGACCAGCGTCCAGTCGTTTTTCCGGGCCAACTCCCGTGCCAGTGTCGTTTTGCCGATACCGGTTTCGCCGACTAAGAGCGGTACTTCACGGGCGGCTAGCACCAGTTCTATGCTTTGCAACGTATCTGAAAAATTCATAAGATCACCTAGTTCGTTTTTAACCTTTCATCAACTGTTATTTTTTTTGTTTTTTTGCTTCCCGTCTCATAAATGAACATGAGCTTGGCGAGCGGCATCATGCCTGTAAAGGTGTCAATCGCTCCGGAATTGACGTAATTGCGGACATAATCTTCATCGACATCTTCGCGGGAAAGGACGCGTTGCAAGACTTCTTTGATTTCTTCCGTGGTAATGGCGATATTGCGAGGAATATATTTGATGACGAGAATGTTGATGCCCAGGAAGGTGAGAAACTGCTCTTTCGTCACGTTGGACATCAACTGTAACGCCTGTTCACTGGTCTTTACGGCTGTGCATTTCGTTTGCAACGTCGGCGACTGTATGTACTGCAATGCTCTATAGTTCAGTCGAGCGGCCGCATCCTGTACTTTTTGTGACGGGTTGTCAATGTATTTGATGGCGTCAAAATTTTTGGAAACGGCCAGCAGTTGCAGTTCTTCCGACGGGTCGGGAACATATTTAATGGCCCAGCCAGATTGAGTCAATGCCATCCGGATCAATTTATCTGACGGGTCTTTAATATATTCCAAGTTGTTCCAGCCCATGGAAACGGCCTTTTCCAGTAATTCCTCGGCAGGATCCGCAATGAATTGAATGGCCCGCGCCGTGTTGGCGACGGCAATTTCCTGCATCTGTCGCGACGGGGCATCAATATATTGCAAGACAAGACCGTTGCGGCTGACGGCGAGGAGTTTCATTTCCTCTGTCGGGTTTTCGATTGATTTGATTACATAAGGATTGATTTCTATCATTTTTTCATATTTTTTGCTGTCCATAGTGAGTTCCTTTTCGGTAATAGTATATGGAGAACTGTTATTAGTTATCATTATATCACAGATCAGGGCGTAAAGAGAAAGCCTTTTGGCAATTTCATCCGATATTGACGGAACGGCCGCTCATCGTCATACTTGTAGAAGGAGGGATTGATATGAGACGATGCTCGTGGAGCGAAATAAACGAAAAAATGCGTACCTATCATGATGAGGAATGGGGCGTACCCGTTTTTGACGATACGAAGCAGTTCGAGTTTCTTACGCTTGAAGTCATGCAGTGCGGTTTGAGTTGGAATACGGTTTTGCAAAAGAGAGAAATCATTCGGGCTGCTTTTGAGGACTTCGCGATTGACACCATTGCTGCTTACGATGAATGCGACATAAACCGCATCTTGGCGATCAATGGCATGATTCGTTCGCCGCGGAAAATTAAGGCCGTTATTGCCAATGCCGGTGCAGTACGGCAAGTGCAGCAAGCATTCGGCACGTTCAGCGAGTACCTTTGGCATTTTACGCAAGGAAATGTCGTAACCTACAAGGAACATGAAGAAGGCAGGATCCCGCCTAAAAATAAGCTCTCCGAACGAATTGCCAAGGATCTCAAAAGGCGGGGCTTTACTTATGTAGGGCCGGTGACCATATACTCGCATCTTCAGGCCTGCGGTATTATTAACGATCATAGCAAAGAATGCTTCCGCCGCGCCATTTTGACGAAAAACAGAAAACCGGTCAGGGTAAATGATGAGTAAAGGAAACCGTTTGCGCAATATTTTTTTATATTAGCGGTAAGGTGATCGGTTACGACTGATATGGTCGGGACGGCTATTGTCATGAAAGGAGAATTTTTATGAAAAAGTTGTTTCTCATCGCTTGGTTATACGTATGCTGTTTACTCCTTGCCGGCGGAAATGCCTTCGCCAACGAGAATCCTTACGGGGCCCATCTGGGCGGTAATGAGCGGTATATTCTTGTTGACGGTCATATGGGGACGGCCTGGTATTTGGATAAGGATTCGCTGTATGTTGAACGCTATGAGCCGCCGCAATGTATCATTATTGCCGATATCTGTACCGTGGAGAGAGCTGATCGGGGGAATACGGCTATCAGCAGGGTAGAGACGAAGCGGTTCTTCTATAACTGGGAGTTATTGGAAATGTATGTCGACAGAAACGGCGATGCCGATTGGCGGTATCTGGATCCGCAGGGGTCGTGGGCCGAGACGGGCATCGTTATGCCGGCGGGAGAAATGGCCTTCTATACGGTTTGTGGTCTGCGGTTCTACGGCAGCAAGAAAATATACGACAGTTATGGGGACTCGTATTATTCCGTGTTTACCGATGATTTTTATGCCAATGCCAACTGATGCGCATAAGAAAAAAAAGGCAGCCTGTCATGGCTGCCCTTTTTTTATCGGGCGTACGCGAGTTTTGACGGGCCTTTTGCAGTTGCTGTCGTTTATCGACCGAGTGCCTCCGGCGGTCTGCCGATTTGTTGTACGGTCATGTACGGCAAATAGCCGTTGCTTTGTAAGTTCGTCAGATATTGACGGGCAGCCTTGGTTACATCGCAGGCGTCGGTGCATAGGCGAAAACGGATAGCTTGTGTTAAGCTGTTTATGGAGAGTCTCCTTGGAGACGGTTTGGGATGAGCACGTAAATCACAGTACAAAGAAAGTGCTACTACTGGCGTAACATATGGCTTGTAATCCTGCACCGGAAGTTATGCGCCTTTGCTATATTGTCTAAATTTACGGGACATGATACACTGAAAAAATAAACGTGAGTATAGACAAGTAAAAGGAGCCGACACGATGAAAAAATTACGGGCTTTCATTTTGTTGATAGGATTTTTCGTCTTAGGGAGTGTACTGCCGTTGCAGGCAGCCTATGATTACCATCTCAATGGAGATCATAATTTTGTTTTCGTCGATGGGCACATGGGGACGGCTTGGTATTTGGATAAGAGTTCGCTGATCGTTGAACAGTACGCGCCGCCGCAGTACATCATTGCCGTTAATGTCTGTACTGTTCAGGCGGCAGACAGGGGCAATAAGACAATCAGTAAAGTAATGACGAAGCGATTTTTCTATAACTGGGATTTGCGGCAGATGTATGTCGACAGGGACGGTACCTCCAATTGGCGTTACTTGAAGCCGATGGGAAGCTGGGCCGAAACGGGGTTTTCTATGCCGGCAGGAGAAATGGCGTTTTATCTGGCCTATGGACGGCGTTTCTATGGCGGCAAACTCTGGTATAATTCCTTCTTACAGCGCAACGAACGAGTTTACCAAGATTCATTTTATCAAAGAATTTGAATGATTAGGCAGGGAGAACCGTCTCAAAGGGAGGGTTCTCTTTTTGTCAGTCTGTAGAGAGGAAGAACGGCGTATTTGACACCCGTTTTGAAACATGACATAATTATTTAGATATGCAATTTTCAATGACGTCAGGAGGCGTTATGGTGGCAGATGAAAGGATAATTGCGGCGTTGGATGTTCACTCGCTCGACGATATGCAAAGGTTGGTCGACAGGTTGGGCGACAGTATATCCTTTTATAAGGTCGGCATGGAGCTTTTTTACAGTGCCGGCCCCGAAACGATTCGTTATTTGAAAGGAAAGGGCAAACGCGTCTTTCTCGATCTGAAACTTCATGACATTCCCAATACGGTTGGGCAGAGCGTGCGGGCTTTGACTCGTCTCGGTGCCGATTTGATGACGCTTCATGCCGGCGGCGGCAGAGCCATGCTTGCGGCTGCCGCCGAAGCCGTTCGGTCGGAAGGGGCGGCCCGGGGCGGCGCCGTGCCGAAGCTATTGGCTGTGACCGTGCTGACCAGCATCGATGAAAAGTCCTGGCAGGAGACGGGCGCGAAATACGGAATTGCCGATTCCGTAAAGCGGTTGGCCGCGTTAGCGCATGAGTGCGGCATTGACGGTGTCGTTTCCTCACCGCATGAAGCATCGGCTATACGGCAGGCTGAGGGCGGCGGATTTCTTATCGTTACACCCGGTATCAGGCCGGCTTTTGCGCAGAGCAATGATCAGAAGCGAATTGCTTCGCCACAGCAGGCCTTGCGGGATGGCGCCGACTATCTGGTTATTGGCAGACCGATCACACAGGCTGACGATCCGAAGGCGGCGGCAGAAAAAATCTTAGCGGAAATTCAGGAGGCATAAACGATGATGACAGAAGCGGAAGTCAAGGCATTATTGGTGGAAACGAAGGCGGTCCTGGAAGGGCATTTTCTCTTGACCTCGGGGTTGCACAGCCCGCTTTATGTAGAAAAATTTAATGTTTTGCAGCACCCGGAATATACGGAACGACTCTGCAGAGACTTGGCGGAACGATTTCGCGATCAAGACGTACAGACTGTTATGGGGCCGATGACCGGCGGTATTCTTTTGGCTCACGAAGTGGGCAAAGCGTTGGGGACGAGGGCCATTTTTACGGAACGGGAAAAGGGCGTCATGACGTTGCGCCGCGGTTTTCGCATCGCGCCGGGCGAGCGGGTACTGGTCGTTGAAGATATTGTGACAACGGGCGGATCCGTTCAGGAAGTAGTCAACGTCGTCAAGGCTGCCGGCGGTATTGTTGTCGGTGTCGGGTTGCTCGTTGACCGCAGCGGCGGCAAGGCTGAATTCGGCGTACCGAAAGAACATGTACAGGCCTTGCTTCATTTGACCGTACCGACGTATGAGCCTTCTGCCTGTCCTCTTTGCAAGGAAGGTGTTCCGATGACGGAACGGGGCAGTCATCACATTAAATAACGTTTAGGAGATGCATCCATGGAGAGTCTATTTGCAGTATTGCCTTTTTTTAATGCCGGTCTGGCCGGCGCCGTTTTCGCCCGTTTTACAGGCGTCAATATGAGCGCGGCAGTGTTGTTGATCCTGTTGTACATGGGCGCAAAGCCTGTTGAAGCGGTTTCGGCAATGCTGATGTTCAATGCCTTCACCTATTTTACGATTTATACGCAGCGCCATGTAATGGGAATTAAAGATTTCGTTATTTTTCCCGGTTTTAAAATTATGATTCCCGTTTTGATTACGATTGCTGCTGCCGTTTTTAGCCCTTTTTTCGGTATTGTCTTCTTTGTGGCCGTTTTCTTGGCGGAAATCTTTGCCAAAATGTATCAAAGTATGGATGTCAAGGATAAGCCGGCTACCGCTTCATTGGCAAAGATGTGCGGTATCGCTGCCGTTTTGGCCCTTGGCGGCGTCGCCCTCGTTCGCTTCATGCCGGAAGATGGGTATTATATTTTTGTCGGGCTGGTCATTTTAGGCACGGCCGTGCTTGCCTGGCAGGGCGGCGATCGCCGTAAGTGGGAACGGGTTTGGGACCGACTTCTCTATGGCGGAGCCTTTCTTGTCGGTTTGGTTGGCATCGAGCTCACAGACTGGTTTGGAGCGCTTCAGCGATCGCGGCGGACGGAGCTTTTCAACGTGTATCCTATTGTCATCAATACGGCGGTTATAGTCGCCCTTGTTGGCGCGTATTTTCTTTACGGTTATTTTTCTCTGGGCGCGCTTTTTTCGACGATCGGTTCCGCCGTCGGCATCCGCCTCTTCGGGCTTTACGAGCACGGGACGAAAGGTCCGTTTTCGTATTTGGCGATTGGCCTGACCGTATTGGCCGTTCTGGTTTTCTGGCTGATTCAGCCGTCGCCGACAGGACTGCCGGAACTGCCGCTGATTGACAGTGAGCAACGTTTTTTCGATTGGTAGCGGACAGCAAGAAGGTATAACGCGGTGATTTTCGATGGAAAAGCGGAAATCACCGCGTTATTATGTTATGATAGGAAGGAAGTCAGGAGGTGTGTGCTGGTGAAAAATCATGATCTGCGCGGGTACTTGTGTGCCGGCGGCGGCGCCGTCATTTGGGGCCTTTCCGGCGTCGTAGGACAGTATCTGTTGGTCCATTACGATGTTACGGCATATTGGATCACGAGTGTGCGCATGGCCGGTGCCGGTGTTGTGCTCCTGGCCCTGACCGGCCGGCAGCTGCTGTCGCTGCGAAGTGCGGTGACTGAAGAACACCGCTTGCTGTTGCATTTGATCGGCTACGGAATTTTTGGGTTAATGCTCAGTCAGTTGGCTTTTTATTCGTGCATCCAATTTTCCAATGCCGGCACGGCAACGATCCTGCAAACGTTAAGCGTCGTCATGATGGCCGTCATCGTTTGCTTTACTGCCGGACGCCGTCCTTACGGCAGAGAGTCCCTTTCCATCCTGTTAGCTCTCGTCGGAGTCTTTCTGATATCGACACACGGGGACTGGCGGCAAGTCGTCTTATCGCCGTTGGCCCTGACGTGGGGACTGCTGGCCGCTGTCGGCTGTGTCTGTTATTCTTTTCTGGCTATTTCCCTGGTCAGGCGCTGGGGCAGCATCGTTGTTAACGCATTGGGAATGCTTATTGGCGGTCTGGCCTTGGCCGCCGTCATTCAGCCGTGGCGCTCATTGCCGTCTTTTGACGGGGCGGCATGGGGGCTTTTTGCCGCTATCATCCTGATCGGCACGGTACTGACGTATATTCTTTTTTTGCGTGGCGTCGGTGATATCGGTCCCATCAAGGCGACGCTTTTGGGGACACTTGAACCCCTTTCGTCAGCCCTCTGTTCGGCGATTTTTCTGGGGACCGTCTTTCAGCCTGCCGAACTGATCGGGTTTGTCTGTATTATACTGACTGTGTTTTTAGTTATGGCACAGAAGCGTGTCACCGGATAGGAGCGTAGAGCATGACGGAACGGGAACGGATGGAAGCGGGAAAATTGTATGTTCCGCAAGGCGAAGAACTGCGTCGGCTTTACGACAGAGCCAAAAAGCTGACGGGAGTGATCAATAATCCCCTGGAACACGATGAAGAGCGGCGTAAGGCGAATTTTCGGGAACTCTTCGGAGCTATTGGCGAGCGTTTTTGGATCGCGCCGCCTTTTTATTGCGATTACGGGTATACGATTCATATCGGCGACGGTTTTGCTGCCAATTACGGCTGCGTCATCATTGATGTCGCTGCAGTGACTATCGGGAACAATGTCCTGCTGGGACCGCAGGTCGGGATTTATACGGCAGGGCATCCGCTCGCGGCTGCCGTACGGCGACGCGGTCTGGAGTTCGGCAGGCCGGTCGTCATTGGCGATGATGTTTGGATCGGCGGTCACAGCACGGTCAATCCGGGCGTTACGATCGGCAGCAATGTTGTCATCGGATCGGGCTCGGTCGTTACCAGGGACATCCCCGATCAGGTTGTCGCTGCCGGCAATCCCTGCCGTGTTCTGCGCCCGTTGACGGCGGCGGACGAGGCGTATTGGCAGCAACTGGCTGACCGGTACGGAGCGGACGGATAAAAGTGAGAAAGGCGGCCGAGTAGGGCGGTGTCCCGGCTTTTATGTATTTGCCGACAGACAGTAAAGTTTTTCTTGACTTTAGTGACAGATATCTTTAAAATATAACGAGAATAGGAAGCAGTCCCGAGAGGCTGTTCGATTCGATCTTTACATGCTTGTACCTTTAATGTAGTCCAGTGAGGCTAAAAAGGGACATATTTTGTCGTGTCTGTTAATATGACCTTTGCCCAGGGCGAAGGTCTTTTTTTGTACAAAGGAGGATTTCCATGAGTCTGTTGCAAGGCAAGAGTCTGTTGGGATTGCAGGGTGCAACGCGAGAAGAAATCGAACTGATCTTGCGCGCCGCCGCCAGGATGAAAGCTGTCGTGAACAGCGGAAATAAGAAGTTGCCCCTCCTGCGGGGGAAGTCGGTCGTCAATATGTTTTTTGAACCGAGCACGCGGACGAGCGGATCCTTTGAAATGGCAGCCAACTATCTCGATGCCAGCGTGGTGAATTTTACGCCGTGCGGCAGTTCGCTGGTCAAAGGCGAAAGCTTTCGCGACACCTTGCTGACCGTTACGGCTATGGGCGTCGACGCTATCGTCATGCGTCACAAGCAGGAAGGCTCGCCACTTTTTGCGCATCAGTGCGTGGATCCTGTTATCATTAACGCCGGTGACGGCGCCCACGAGCATCCGACGCAGGCACTGCTGGATCTCTATACGATACAAGAAGTGAAAGGGCGCATTGACGGCTTGAAAGTCGTCATCGTCGGCGATATCGATCACAGCCGCGTGGCTCGTTCCAACGTTTACGGCTTGAAGACAATGGGCGCCGATGTTCACCTTGTCGGCCCGCGCACGTTGTTGCAGCCGGAACTGGCCGTGGCTCTCGGCGTCACCTTCCATTATGATCTGGACGAAGCCCTTGAAGGTGCTGATGTCATCAACGTTCTGCGGATTCAGAAAGAGCGGCAAGGCGCCGGCTTTTTCCCCAGCGATGGTGAGTATTACAGTCAATTCGGCATTAATGCGGTACGGCTGCAAACAGCGAAAAAAGACGTTCTCATTCTGCACCCGGGACCGATGAATCGCGGTTTGGAAATCGGTACGGACATTTGTTACGGCAGCCATTCGTCCATTCAGGAACAGGTCAAGAACGGCTTGTGCGTACGCATGGCGGTACTTTATTTAACGATTATAGGAGGAGACGAAAATGGCATTACTCGTTAAGAACGGCAGAGTGATCAATCCGGCGTTACAGACGGACGATATTTGCGATATCTTGATCGACGACGGCAAATTCCAAGCCGTCGGCAAACATCTTCAGGCTGACGGCGCCGTTGTTTTCGATGCATCCGGACTTGTCGTGGCGCCGGGCTTTATCGATATGCATGTTCATTTACGTCAACCTGGACAGTCCGGTAAAGAAACGATCGCCAGCGGTACGCAGGCGGCTGCCGCCGGCGGCATTACACGAGTTGTCACAATGCCGAATACGGATCCCGTTATTGACAAGGCGATTATCGTTGAAGGCTTGAAATACAAGGCGGAACGAGAAGGCGTCGTGAAAGTGGACGTCATCGGAGCGCTCTCGAAAAATCAGGAAGGAAAAGAACTGTCGGCAATGGGGGCTATGGCCGATGCCGGCGCCGTCGCTTTTTCCGACGACGGGCATTATGTGGAAAGCGCCGATTTCATGCGTAAGGCTATGGAATATGCCGATATGCTCCACAAGCTTGTCATTGACCATTGCGAAGACGGCAGCCTTGTTGCCGGCGGCTGTATGCATGAAGGCGCCGTCTCCAACGAGCTTGGCCTGAAAGGGCGTCCGGCTGTGGCTGAAGACATTTCCGTCGCCCGTGACATTCTTTTGGCGGAAGCGACGCATGCTGCCGTCCATATTGCGCACATCAGCACGAAGAACGCCGTCGATATGGTGCGTCGGGCCAAGGCGAAAGGGATCCGTGTCACGGCGGAAGCAACGCCGCAGCATATGATTCTTACCGATGAAGCGCTGCGCGGCTTTGATCCGCGTTTCAAGGTCAACCCGCCGTTGCGGTCGGAAGAACATCGTGCCGCTGTCGTTGCCGGATTGCTCGACGGCACGATCGATGCCATTGTTACCGATCATGCGCCGCATACGTGGGAAGAAAAGGACCGTTCGCTGAATTTGGCGCCGAGCGGTTTTGTCGGTTTGGAAACGAGCGTTGGCACGGTGCTGACCTATCTGTACCATACGGGCAGTGTCGATTTGACGACTATCGTCCGCGCCATGTCGACGGCACAAGCCGAGATTCTGGGTCTTGACGCCGGCGTCATTGCCGTCGGCAAAGCCGCCGACTTGACCATCCTTGATCTGCATAAAGAATGGGTTGTCGATTCGGGGACATTTTATTCGAAAGGCAAATCGACGCCTTTCGACGACATGATTTTGAAGGGGAAGGCTGTCGCAACGATTGTTGACGGTGAAATTGTCATGAAGGACGGGGAGGTATTGCGATGAAGGGAAGACTCATCTTAGAAAATGGACAGCAATTTTGCGGCGATATGCTGACTGCTGCCGCAACGGTCGGCGAAGTCGTTTTCAATACGGGCATGACGGGGTATCAGGAAACGTTTACGGATCCGTCTTATGCCGGGCAGATCATCACCTTGACGTATCCGCTTATCGGTAATTACGGCCTCTTTCATGAGATTGAACAGGCTGACAGACCGTATGCGGCCGGGTTTATCGTCAGTGAGCTTTGCGATGCGCCGAGCAATTGGCAGAATGAAGGTCCCCTGGCGACCTTTATTATGACCCATCACATTACCTGTCTCTACCATGTCGATACGCGGGCCATTACCCGAGCAATCCGCAGCCATGGCGTCATGAAGGGCGTTATCGTACCTGATACGATGATGGAAGAAGCGGTAAAGGAGCTGTTTGATACGCCGCTGGAAACGCAGCTTATCGCGCGAGTTTCGACGAAGCAGGTCAAACAGCGGGGGAATGGGCAGTATCACGTCGCCGTCATGGACTACGGTGCCAAAGATAATATTTTGCGTGATCTCATTAGAAATGATTGCCGCATTACCGTTTTTCCCCATGATACGAAAGCGGAAGACGTTTTAGCCGTCCGGCCTGACGGTATTTTCCTTTCCAACGGCCCCGGCGATCCGGCAGATGTGCCGCAGTGCTATGAGGAAGTAAAAAAAATGATCGGCAAAAAGCCGATTTTCGGTATTTGCATGGGGCTTCAACTTTTGGGGCTGGCTCTCGGCGGCCAGGCGAAAAAGCTGGCTTTCGGCCATCGCGGGTCCAATCATCCCGTTAAAGATGTGCAGACGGGACGGGTCTATATTACGTCCCAGAACCACGGTTATATCATTGACGAAACGACGTTGCCGGAAGGCGTTACCGTGACGCATCGCAGCCTTCACGACAATACCCTGGAGGGCTTTGTGTATCCGGAAAAACGGATCATGTGCGTCCAATATCATCCGGAAGCATCGCCGGGACCGACTGATAACTTGTATCTGTTTGGACAATTTATCCAGATGATGGAGGGAAACTAAGATGGCAGCTGAATTAAAGAAGGTTCTCGTAATCGGATCGGGGCCGATTATTATCGGTCAGGCCGCTGAATTTGACTATGCCGGCACACAGGCCTGCCGTTCGCTGAAAGAAGAAGGATTGGAGGTCGTCCTGATCAACAGTAATCCGGCGACGATCATGACTGACGAAGATATTGCCGACCGTGTCTATGTAGAGCCGATTTCCCTGGACTATGTTACGGAGGTCATTGAAAAGGAACGGCCAGATGGCCTTCTGGCAACGCTCGGCGGACAGGTCGGCTTGAATATGGCCGTTCAACTGTCCACTGCCGGCGTGCTGGAAAAATATAATGTCCGCCTTTTGGGGACCGATCTGAGCGCGATTCAGGAAGCGGAAGACCGGGAACTGTTCAAAAAAGCGATGAACGACATTCATCAGCCCGTGCCGGAAAGCGATATTTTTGAAGACGTGACTGCGGTTATCGACTTTGCCGACAAGATCGGTTATCCGATTATCGTGCGGCCCGCGTATACCTTGGGCGGCACCGGCGGCGGCATCGCTCATGACGAAGAGGAACTGTTCATGATCGCCACGCGAGGGATCAAGCTCAGCCCGATTAATCAGATCCTCGTTGAACGGTCCGTAGCGGGTTGGAAGGAAATCGAATATGAAGTCATGCGTGACAAGGCGGATAACTGCATTATCGTCTGCAATATGGAAAATATCGATCCCGTCGGCGTGCATACCGGTGATTCCATCGTCGTGGCGCCGAGTCAGACGCTGAATGATTTGCAGTATCAGATGCTGCGGACGGCGTCGCTCGACATTATTCGCCGCCTGAAGATTGAAGGCGGCTGCAACGTGCAGTATGCCTTGGATCCGAACAGCAATCAGTACTATGTTATTGAAGTAAACCCCCGAGTCAGCCGTTCATCGGCGCTTGCGTCCAAGGCTACGGGCTATCCCATTGCCAAGGTGGCCGCCAAGGTCGCGACAGGCAAAACGTTGGATGAAATCATGAATGCCGTTACGGGTAAGACGACGGCTTGTTTCGAACCGGCCTTGGATTACTGTGTCGTCAAATTTCCGCGTTGGCCCTTTGAAAAGTTCGCCCTTGCCGATCGCACGTTAGGAACGCAGATGAAGGCGACCGGTGAAGTCATGGCCCTAGACCGGACCTTCGAAGGAGCGCTGCTCAAGGCCGTCCGTTCGCTGGAAATCGGGGTCAATTACGTATCGCTGAAAAAGCTTGAAAGCAAATCGCTCATCGATATTGTGGAACTGCTGCAAAAGCAGGATGACGAGCGGATCTTTGTCGTGATTCAGGCGCTCCGCCTCGGCATTAGCGCTGAAAAAATTCATTTTATCACAGGGTATGACTTATGGTTCCTGCGCAAATTGATGAATATCGTTTCCTTGGAAGAACGGCTGAAAAAAGAAGGGTTGACGACGGAAGCCGTCGCCTTGGCAAAGAAATACAGTATGCCTGATGCCGTTATTGGCGCCTTTACCGGCAAGACGGAAGAAGAAGTGCGGGAGTTCCGCGTCGGCAGAGAGATTTGCCCGACCTTCAAGATGGTCGATACTTGCGCTGCCGAATTCGAAGCGGCGACGCCGTACTATTACTCGTGTTACGCCGGAGAAGATGAGGTCAAGCCGCTCGGCAGGAAGAGCGTCATCGTTATCGGTTCCGGCCCGATCCGTATCGGACAGGGCATTGAATTCGATTATTGCTCCGTTCACTCCGCCTGGGCCTTGCGCAACGCCGGCATGAACAGCATCATCGTCAATAATAATCCGGAAACGGTCAGTACCGATTTCGATACGTCGGACAGCTTGTATTTTGAACCGCTTACGGTAGAAGACGTCATGGCCGTTGTCGACAAGGAAAAGCCCGTCGGTGTTATTTGCCAATTCGGCGGTCAGACGGCGATCAATCTGGCGGCTCCGCTGGCGGCGCGGGGCGTTACCGTTCTCGGGACTTCCGTCGATGGGATGGATCGGGCCGAAGACCGGGAACGGTTCGATGAACTCTTGGCGAAATTGAATATTCCCAGGCCGGCGGGACGCATCGCTACGAGTGATACGGAAGCCCTGTCGGTTGCAAAGGAACTGGAGTTTCCGCTTATCGTCCGCCCGTCGTACGTTCTCGGCGGCAGAGCCATGGAAATCGTCTATACGGAAGCTGAATTGGAACGCTATCTTCGCGAAGCCGTCATCGCTTCGCCGGATCATCCGATCCTGATTGATGAATATATGGTTGGCCGTGAAGTGGAAGTTGACGCCATTTCGGATGGAAAAGACGTCTTCATTCCCGGTATCATGGAACAAGTCGAACGGGCCGGCGTTCATTCCGGCGATTCTATCGCCGTTTATCCGCCGCAGCATCTTTCTGCGGCTACAATCGACAAGATTGTCGATTATACGACGCGCATTACGCTGGAATTGGGTGTGAAAGGAAGCGTCAATATTCAGTTCGTCGTGGCCAAAGGGAAGCTGTATATTATTGAAGTCAATCCGCGTTCGAGCCGTACTGTGCCGTTCCTCAGCAAGGTTACTCACGTGCCGATGGTTGAACTGGCGACGCGCATTGCTTTAGGCGAAACGCTGCAGTCCATGGGGATCGTCGGCGGCCTTTTGCCGCCGCGCGGTCACGTTGCGGCGAAAGCTCCGGTATTCTCCTTCAGCAAAATCGGCTTGGCTGAAATCGCTTTGGGGCCTGAAATGAAGTCGACAGGGGAAGTCATGGGGATCGGCAAGACCTATTCCGAAGCGTTATACAAAGCCGTCAGCGGCGCTAAGATGAGAATTCCCGCAGGCGGTACGATTCTGGTGACCGTTGCCGACAGGGACAAGGAAGAAGCGTTGGCATTGGCCAAGGGATTCCGGGATCTGGGTTATCATATCATTGCCACGGAAGGGACGGGAAAGTATTTTAACGATAACGCCTTTACTGTGGACGTCGTCCGCAAGATTCATGAATCGGGACAGAATATTGCCAGCTTAATCCGTAACGGCAAGATTGATCTCGTCGTCAACACTTTGACGGCAGGTAAGCATCCTGAACGCGACGGCTTCAATCTGCGCCGTATGGCTGTTGAACTGGCGGTTCCGTGCCTGACGTCGCTCGATACGGCCAGAGAAGTTCTGCGCGTCTTTGCCAATAAGGGAAAAGGCGACGGTTATCACCGGGTTGCGGCATTGCAGGACTACGATCTGGATGAATAATTTAACAGAGTATGGTCTGGAGAACTCTTCACGGCAGCGTGGGGAGTTCTCGCCGTATGTACGATAATGAAACGGGTTAGTAACGGGTCTTGAAAAAAAGGTTTGACAAAAATAAAAAATGCAACTATAATGAATAAAAATTCAATATTAGCTAAAGGTAAAGCATGTATACTACAAGCGTGGAAGGAGCCGATAATGAAAACAAAGGTGTTTATCAACGGACATGAAGGGACGACGGGACTGCGGATTCACGATCGCCTGAAAAGCAGAGACGATATCGAATTGATTTCCATTGACGATGAACTGCGAAAGGATCCGAAGGCGGTTAAGGACTGTTTGGCTGCTGCCGACATCGCGTTTCTTTGCTTGCCTGACGGGGCGGCAAGGGAAGCGGCCGTATTGGCGGAGGATCTCTCGGTGCGCCTTATCGATACGTCGACGGCGCATCGGACGGCGGCGGGATGGATCTACGGGTTTCCCGAATTGTCGGCAACGCAGCGTGCGGCTATTGCCGCCGGCAAGCGCATCGCCAATCCCGGATGTCACGCCAGCGGTGTTATTGCCGCTGTGCAGCCGTTGATAGCAGCCGGTGTTATGGCCGCTGACTATCCTGTAACCGCCTATTCCCTTACCGGTTACAGCGGCGGCGGCAGAAAAATGATAGAACAATACGAAGGGCCTGACAGAACGGCAGCATTTTCGGCGCCGCGCCAGTATGGGCTCAATCAGATGCATAAACATTTACCGGAGATGAAAAAATTTTCCGGTCTCCAGTATGAACCTGCATTTACACCCGTCGTTGCCGATTATTACAGCGGCATGGAAGTAACGGTGCCGATTTTTACGAGACTGCTGCAAAAAAAGGTCGGCTGCCGGGATATTTGGCAGTTGTATAGCGAACATTACGGCGACAGTCCGTTTATCCGTGTCGCCGCTGTCGATGATGCCAAGAGACTTGTCGGCGCCAATGCGTTGGCGGGATACGATGATATGGAGATACTGATCAGCGGTAATGATGAACGAATCGTTATCACGACGTTGTTTGATAATTTAGGAAAAGGGGCGTCCGGCGCCGCTATCGAAAATATGAACTATATGATCGGAGCCGAGGCGACAACGGGGTTGAAGCTACATCGTTGAAGAAAGGTGGAATGAAGATGAACGGCATAGGTGCAACAAAGTTGCCGCAGGGGTTTCGTTCATCCGTTACGTACAGCGGGATGGACAGCAGGCTTAAGGTGGATACGGCCATGATTCGCAGCGAAAAGGAATGTTATCTTCTTCGTTCCGTCCATACGCGGATTTCCTGTACGATGACGAAGGTGCTTATCTGGCATCATGGGATTGCTTTGCCGCAGGGACGACGCGGCAGCGAGATTACCGGGCAGCTTTGTGCGGCGGCCGATGCTGCCGCCGGCGTGCATGGATCCGCTTTGCTTGCCAGCGGATCCGCCGCAGGGCACTTTCGGCCGTCCCGGCTTGTGGACAGTTTTCCTTCACTGGCTGCCGATCTGAACGATGACGGCGCGGAGGCGTTGGCCTCCATATCGGCAGGAAAGATATTGACCGTCAGCGGCTGCGGATCTCACGTCATGGCCGTCGTTGCGGCGCCGACTGTTGCCGGCAAAGGGGTTGCGCTCTTTTTGACCGATACGGGCTTATCGGGCGAAGAGGCGGGAATTGTCTGGCGAAATTTGACAGATCGCTATGACTTTCACGATTATGATGCGGTTTTGATGGCTGTGGCTGCAGAGCGGCAGCCGCACTTGTTTGCTGCAGACGCCTTGGCGTTGGCGCTGGAATCGATGGGTGTGAAAAGATGCTGCAGAACGGCAAGTTAAAAGCCGGCGGCGGAGCGGGGGGAAGAACATGACAATGAGTACAGGTGGTTCGACAATAACAAATGCGGATAAAGCGGCGATTTTAACCGATGCCTTACCGTATATCAAGCGGTATAACGGGAAGATTATCGTCGTCAAGTACGGCGGCAATGCCATGACGAACGATCCGTTGAAACAATCGGTTATGGGGGATTTGGTGCTGCTGAGTCTGATCGGCGTCAAGGTCGTTCTCGTTCACGGCGGCGGCCCGCATATAAAAGAAACGCTCGACAAACTGGGAATAGAGTCGAAGTTTCTTGACGGTTTGCGCGTAACTGATGAAGAAACGATGAAAGTCGTACAAATGGTATTGGCCGGACAGGTCAATAAAGATCTGGTCAACCTTTTGGGACTGATGGGCGGTAAGGCAGTCGGCCTTTGCGGTCTGGATGATCAAATGATACAAGTCAAGAAGCAAAGCGACGAACTGGGACTGGTCGGAGAAATCACGCATATTGACGTATCCCTGATTAAGGATAACCTGGAAAAAGGGTACATTCCCGTCATTTCCACGATCGGTACCGATCTGAAAGGAAAAGCGTATAATATTAACGCCGATACGGCAGCTGCGGAAATTGCCGGTGCGTTGCACGCGGAATGCATGATTTCCATGACCAATATTGATGGTGTTCTTGCCGATCCGCATGACGCCTCCACCTTGCTCAAAGAAATCACATTGCAGCAGGCGGCGGAATTAAAGCGAGACGGCACGATTGCCGGCGGTATGATTCCGAAAGTGAAGTGCTGTACCGACGCCGTGCAGGCCGGCGTAAAACGTGTTTTCATCGTGAACGGCACGGTTCCTCATGCTATTTTGATTGAGCTGCTGACGGCAGAGGGGCTGGGGACGATGGTTGTTGAGCAGCATGTTGATGACGGAGAGGGAGCGCTATGATGATGCGGAACTATAAGGAATTGGATAAGGAATATATCGTTAATGTGTACAATCGTCTGGATGTCGTCCTGGATCACGGTAAAGGCGCCGTATTGTATGATACGGACGGTAAAGAATATATCGATCTGAGTGCCGGTATTGCCGTCAACGTTTTCGGCGTCTCCGACGATGCCTGGCAGGCGGCCGTTATTGCGCAGCTGCAGAAATTAAGTCATATTTCCAATGTGTTTTATACAGAGCCGCAGGTGCTGTTGGCGGAAAAACTCTGCCAGCGGACGGGAATGAAAAAGGTGTTCTTTTCCAATTCCGGCGCCGAATCCAATGAATGTGCCATTAAAGCGGCGCGGAAGTATTCGCATGATAAGTATGGCGACGGCAGGCATACGATCATTACGCTGAAAAACAGCTTTCACGGCAGAACGATGGCGACGTTGTCCGCTACCGGTCAGGATTCCCTGCATCAGGATTTCGGTCCCTTTGTAGATGGTTTCGTTTATGCCGATGCCGACGATTTCAATTCCGTTAAAGCGCTGGCGGAGAAAAACGACGTTTGCGCCGTCATGATGGAGCTCGTTCAGGGAGAGGGCGGCGTCAGGGCTTTGGATCGGGATTTTGTCCAAGCTACGGCCGCTTACGCCAAGGTGCATGATATGTTACTGATTATCGATGAAGTACAGACCGGTAACGGCAGGACCGGCGCGCTGTATGCGTATATGAATTACGGTATCCAACCCGATATCGTATCTACGGCCAAGGCCCTCGGCGGCGGCTTGCCTTTGGGGGCGACACTGTTTGCCGCGTCGTGCGCCGCAACGCTTGACAGCCACAGTCACGGGTCCACGTTCGGCGGTAATCCGATCTGTGCCGCTGGCGCCTGCAATATTATTGACCGGATTGACGATGCGCTGCTGCAGGACGTAAAGGCGAAAGGCGCGTATATCAAGGAAGAACTGGCGCGTTGCAAGCATGTTCAGTTTGTTTCCGGCATGGGCATGATGATCGGCGTCAAGACGGACAAAGAGTTAACCCAACTCGTCAGCAACTGTATTGACGAAGGCCTTTTGGTATTGACGGCGAACGATTTGCTCCGGCTCCTGCCGCCGCTGAATATTCCTATGGACGTGTTGAAACGGGCTGTCGAGAAATTGAAGAAAATTATCGACGCGTAAATCAAAAGGGACAGGCAAGAGACTACTTGCCTGTCCCTTTTATGCGTTGCACCAGATCTTTGCTGCTGCGCCGGACTGTTTGCAGCGGCTTTTTATGCTGCACGGGAGTTGAAAATCGTTTCTCTGTGCAGTATGATCATACTATACTGGCGCGATTGCCTGCGCTATATACAGATCATCTGTAAAATAAAGGAGAGAATTGCGATGAAGGGAAAGCAGATAGGCTTATTCTGTTGTACCGTGGTGATGGCGGCAGTGTTGCTGGCCGGCTGCGGCACAACGGACGATGGCGCTAAAGCGTCGAAGCCGGGAGACAGTGCACAAACTGCTGTCGCCGATTTAGGCAAGAGTAAAGACGGCACGTATACGGCAGAAAGCTCCGCTGACGACAAGTTGGGTAAGACAGATGTGGCGATTACCGTGCGGAATCACAAGATTACCGGCGTTGTCGTTAAGGGGATAGATAGAGACGGTAAGATAAAAGATGAAACGTACGGTAAGAATTTAGGCGAAGATCGCTATAAACGGGCGCAAACAGCGTATCGGTCCATGAAAATGTATGGCGATGACCTCGTCAAAACGCAGTCTGTCGATGCCGTTGACGCTGTGGCTGGGGCGACCGTCTCGCATACGCAGTTTGTCGAAGCGGCGCGGAAAGCCTTAGTTGACGCACAGAAATAGAGGGGAAGATAGTGGCTAGCCGCGCTGCCGATTGCAGCGAGGGTCGGCGCTTGTTTTTGGCTTACTTTGCGCCGTTTTGCCGGACGGAAAAACGACACGCCGAACGTTGTTTAAACGTTCGGCGTGTCGTTTGTTTTCATAACGCTTTTTATCATAACAGTGATTGGATACGGTCCTTGATTTTTCGCGTAACATCAGGATTATTCATCGTATACACATGGATGCCGTCGACGTCGTTGGCCAGAAGGTCGGCAATTTGGTCGATGGCATAGGCGATGCCGATATCCTGCATGGCGGTCGGGTCGTCGCCGTACGCGTCGATGGCACGGCGGAATTTTTGCGGCAGCGATGCGCCGCAAAGTGCGATCATCCGTTCGATTTGACTCTTGCTTGTAACCGGCATGATGCCGGCTTCAATCGGCGCGGTTATACCGGCAGCGGCGGTTCGCTCGCGAAAGCGGTAGAAGATGGTATTATCAAAGAACAGTTGAGATAAAAATTTGCCGGCGCCGGCTGCTTCTTTTTCCTTCATATAATGAATGTCGTCGTCAAGGCTGGTAGCCTGAAGGTGCCCCTCAGGATAGCAGGCGGCGGCAATGTTGAATTCATCGCCTGTTTGTTCTTTGATGAAGCGGATCAGATCAATGGCGTGAGGAAAGACGGCGGCCGGTTCAAGTCCGGGAACGCTGTCGCCGCGGAGCGCCAGGAGATTGGTAATACGCCGTTGGCGATAATCATTGAGTACGGCAAGTACCTCTGCGGCGGTCAGGTTTAGGCAAGTCAGGTGGGGGACGGCGGTCAGCTTGCAGTCGGTTATGATTTTTTCTGCGACTTCCGCTGTTCGCGTTCCGCCTTGCCCGTTGGCACCGCAGGTGACGCTGATGAAATCGGGCTTTAATTCGCTCAGTTCACGCAGGACGGCGATCATCGGTTCAAGCGGCGAAGCCGCTTTGGGCGGGAAGACTTCAAGAGAAAATGTTTTTCTGTCAGGAAATGAGGGGCTGGCGGTCATAGGCTGTCTCCTTTATGATGAATTGAAACGACTGATTGTATGTACAGTATGAAAGAAAGACCGGAATTTTTCAAGAGAATTCCGGTCTTTCTGCGGCGCGTTAGAAACTCGGTAAAATGGCTCCCTGGTATTTGTCTTCAATGAATTTTTTCACTTCCGGAGACTGGAGCGCTTTGATCAATTTCTGGATTTCCGGCCGCGATTCATCGCCTGCGCGGATTGCCAGAATATTGGCGTACGGCGAATCCTTGGATTCCAGGAAAAGGGCGTCTTTCAGCGGATTCAAACCGGCTTCCATGGCGAAATTCGTATTGATAACGGCAATGTCGACATCGTCGAGGGAGCGGGGAACTTGTGCGGCTTCAAGTTCAAGGAATTGGAGATTTTTGTCGTTGCCGACGATATCTTGCACTGTAGACGCAATGTTGCCGCCGTCTTTCAAGGTAATCAATCCGGCGCTTTGCAGAATGAGGAGCGCGCGGCCGCCATTGGACGGGTCGTTAGGAATGGCCACCTTGCCGCCTTGCGGTACGTCTTTCAGATCCTTGATCTTATGGGAATACACGCCCATCGGTTCGACGTGGACTTTTCCGGCTGAGACGAGTTTTGTGCCGTGTTCGCTGTTGAATTTATCCATAAACGGCACGTGCTGATGGAACGTTGCATCGAGTTCGCCGTCGGCCAACGCCAGATTCGGTTTGACATAGTCCATAAATTCAACGATTTTCAAATCGATGCCTTCTTTAGCCAGAAGCGGTTTGATTTCATTCAGGATTTCGCTGTGCGGTACCGGTGTGGCGCCGACGGTGATCGTCGTATTCTTCGTGCTTTCCGTACCGCCTGCCGGTGTGCTGCTGCCGCAGCCGCCTGCTAATACTGCCAACGACAGAAGTGCTGCCGTCGCTAATAAAGATAATTTTTTGAAATGGTTCATTTAACGGATTCCCCCTTTGGTAATGTATAGCGGAAGTCAATAAAAAAGCCTCTTTCCGAAAGAAGAAAGAGGGTACCGTTTCTTTATCTCTCGGAATTGCTTCCGCAGGAATTGGCACCGTATTACCGGTTGCCGGGCTTCATAGGGCCAGTCCCTCCGCCACTCTGGATAAAATGTATGAACTTGTTCGCTTGTCATTCTACTAGGAAAAGGAATCATTGTCAAGAAAGAGGATAGATTTTTTGCGGCAAAATTGTAGACGCGGAGAAATCCCTGTGCTATTCTGAAAAGACATGAATGATGAGGAGGAACGAATGATGGAAGTATTGCACGAGTCCTTTGTGAGAGACTGCATTCATATGGCGGAAGAAGCGAATCAGCGCGGCTGGCATGAACGAAACGGCGGTAATCTCAGCTATCGTTTAACGGCGGCGGAAGCGGCTGCTTGCCGTGCGGGCTTCGGTACGAAACGGAACTGGCTGCCTTTGACGATGCCGCTTCCGGTGTTGGGCGGCGATTTCTTTCTTCTTACGGGCAGCGGCAAATACATGAGCAAGGTTGCTGCCGCTCCGGAAGAGTGCCTCGGCATTATTGAGCTGGCAGCCGACGGCGGCAGCTATGCCGTCCGTTGGGGGCTGGAAAAGGGCGGTAACGTGACCAGTGAGCTGCCGACGCACCTTCGGACACAGGCGTTGAAGAAGAGACGGGATGCAAGTCGCAACCGCATTGTTTACCATGCGCATCCGGCAAATCTGATCGCCTTGACGTTCGTCGTTCCCATTGACGATGCCGCCATTACGAGGGAACTGTGGGAAGCGGATATTGAAAATCCCCTCGTTTTTCCCGAAGGTATCGGTATCGTACCTTGGATGGTGCCCGGCAGCGAAGCGGTGGCGACGGCGACGTTGGCGAAAATGGAGCGATATCGGGCTGTCATCTGGGCGCATCACGGCACCTTCGTTTGCGGTGACGATTTTGATGACGCTTTCGGATTAATGGATTCGCTGGAAAAAGCGGCGTCCATTTGTGTGAAAATCCGCGCTATGGGCGGCAAACGGCAGGCGATGACGAATCAGAACTTGTCGGATCTGGCGGCGGCCTTCGGCCTGGTTCTACACGAAGGCGCATTGCGGCTAGGGGAAGAGACGTCAAAAGGGAAGACGTAAGGGCCGTGCCTTTTCCGCCGTTTTTGCGCGGAACAACTATGATGGTGTGCCGACGGCATTTGCAGGCATGTTTTGCCGTACAAAAAGATGCCCGTCCGTTGCTTGACAAGAACAGAGTGTGCAGTATATAATACTGTCCAAACATAAATACCAGATCGATGAACGAAACGAGTATATCCGAGTGGGGCAGTTACAGCGAGCTGATGGCAGTGGAAGTTCAGCACGGACCGGCGGGTAGAATGGATTCGGGAGATGCGGCCTGAACGATGTTTCCAGTAGGGTGCGCCGGTGTAGTTCCATCGCTATCAAAGAACCTTGTATCGCTTAGGCCGTACAAGTGAGCCGGGCATGGAACATGCCAATTGGGGTGGCACCGCGGAATGACAACCTTTCGTCCCTTTTTTGAGGGACGAAAGGTTTTTTTTTGTATGCAAAAGGGGAGAAAAACGCGATGTTGGAAATGAGAGATGTAAGTTTTTCCTATGACAATACGGCAACCGTGTTGGAGCATATTGATCTGCAAATCGGTACCGGGGAGTTCATCGGACTCGGAGGGCGGAACGGCTGCGGTAAGACAACGGTAACGCGTCTTCTCATGGGACTGGAAAAGCCGACAACAGGAAAGATCTGCTTGGACGGCAAAGATATTACGGCTGCCGATGCGGCGCAGCGCAGCCGTTACATGGGGTATGTCTTCCAACGGCCGGAGCGGCAAATGTTTCGCGCTACCGTAGCCGCCGAAGTAGCTTACGGGCCTCAGCAGCTGGGGTTGCGGGGTGAGGCGGTGCGGGAGGCGGTTGCCGCCGCTCTGGCGGCAACAAATCTGACGACTCTGGCCGAGTCGTATCCGCCGAATCTGAATCGCGGTGAAAAGCAGCGGGTAGCCATTGCGTCGGCGCTCGCCATGAAAACGAACTATATTATCCTTGATGAACCGACGAGCGGGCAGGACAGCGCCGACAAGGACCGGCTCATGCAGTTGTTGACGGCATTAAACCGGCAGGGGATTACGATCCTCCTGATCACGCATGATATGGACATATTGGCGGCATACTGTCACCGCGTCCTGGTTATCGGCAGGAAAACCAAGGTCTTTGACGGTACGCCGGAAGAATTGTTTACGCGGCGTGACGATCTGTATGATTTGGGCCTGGCCAGGCCGGAAGCGGTAACGCTTTCGCTGGCCCTGCCGGGCATGCCCTACTGTGCGACGATGGATGCCTTTAAGGATGCGTTGCTGAAGCGATTGGGAGGGGAAAAAGCATGTTGAAAAAATTGGTGCCTTTGACGAAATTAACGGGGACGCTGGCATTTTCATTCTGGGCTTTAGTCCTGTATCAGCCGCTGCCGCTGGTCATTCTGGTGCTCGTTGAAGTGGCGATATTGGCGAGCTGCGGTACTTTCGGCCGTAATGGCAAAGCATTGTTCAGTCTTTGTATCTTTGCCGTGTTTCTCGGTCTCGTGCAGCTTCTTGGCGGCGGTTCCGTTACCTCCGCGTACGTTACGGGGCTGCGCATGCTGGCGATGACCGTCGTCTTTATTATCTTGTTGACAACGACGCGCTTGCAGGATTTGACGGCGGCGCTGGTCAAGCAGATCAGAATCCCCTATGAATATGCTTTTATGTTTACGGCCGCGCTGCGTTTCGTGCCCGATTTCATTGCCGAAAGCAAGGCGGTGCAGGAGGCGCAGGCCTGTCGCGGCTTATCTACCAAGGGGAATATTTTTAAAAAGTTGAAAAACTATATGTCCGTCATTCAGCCGCTCATGCTGAAATCGCTGGGGCGGTCGGAAACGATGGCGCTCAGTTTGGAACTGCGGGCGTTTGGCAGCAGTGAACACAGCTTTGTGGCCAATGTCAAGCCGAAGGGAACCGACCGGTTGTTGATTCTTGGCATGATCGTCATCAGCATTATATTGGTATACAGCCGCATCAACGGCCTTATGGCGTAAGGGGGAAGCACAGTGAAAAAGGTAGAGAATATTGCTGCTTTGGAATTTCATCACCGGCAGGGAGGGCAATTTCGCTGGATCACGATCACGACTTTGATGCTGGCCATCGGCACGATCCTTCATCTCGTATCTCCCAGTGTGGCCGGCATTACGCCGAACTGGACGATCGCAACGTATTGCGTTGCCATTTGTCTGACCAAGCCGTCATACAAACAGGCCGTCGGCATCGGCCTTGTTGCCGCGCTCGTCAATGTCCTGACCTCGAAATCGGGATTTCCTTACGGCAATCTGATCAGTGAACCGATAGGGGCGGTGGCTTGTGCCGTTGTTGTCAAAAATTTTTCGTTCATTAAATTTAAGGGCCATTCCTGTTTGCCTGTGCTGACCGGGTTCATTGCCACCTGTCTCAGCGGCGGCGCTTTTGTCACAATACTGAAATTCGTCATGAACCTGCCGACTGTCGTATATCTCACGGGGATGCTTCCGCTAGTGGCTGTTATCGGTCTTCTAAATGCTGTCGTCACGCCGCTTATGTACTTTCCGGCGTTGCGGCTGTTCGTTTCCCGCGGTTATTTGGATTCTCTTGAAGAGCGGACGGTCACGTCCGATCACAGCGAGTATGACTTGCAGCCCGCTTCGGATGCCTTGCTGTCTGTTGAACATTTGACGTATATTTATAATAAGCGGAAGAAGCCTGTGCTGCAGGACGTGAGCCTGACAGTACAAAAAGGCGACTTTCTCGTCCTTACCGGGGAGAGCGGCAGCGGCAAAAGTTCGCTCTGCATGGCCCTTACCGGCGCAATACCGCACTATTTCGGCGGTGTCATGAAAGGGATGGTCTATGTAAAAGGAAAAGCGACGACACAGACGACGATTTCCGAATTGGCAGGCAGCGTCGGCACGATGCTCGACGATTATGACAGCCAGCTCGTTTCCATGACTGTCGAGGAAGAAATTGCCTTCAGTCTGGAGAATAAAGGGGAAGCGCCGGAAAAAATCGAAGCGGCTATTACGGAATCGCTGGCTAAAGTGGGACTCAGTGATTATCGCAAGCGCCTGCTGACGAATCTTTCCGGCGGTCAGCGGCAGCGTCTCGTTATTGCCGGCGTGTTGGCGACGAATCCGGAAATACTCATCTTTGATGAACCGACGTCGGCGTTGGATCCGGAAGGAACGCATGCTTTCTATGAACTGATCCACGATTTGAACGCAACGTACGGGCATACGGTCATCGTCGTCGAGCATACGTTGGAAGCGGTTTTGCCGTATGCCAATCGATTGGCTCTTCTGCACGAAGGAAAGCTTCTTTGTGACGGCGATTTGGAAACGACCTTGCGGTACATGTATGAGCACGACGTTTATAAACGTGCGATTCCCCAAGTCTTTGCCTGTCAGCGTGATCTGGAAAAGGCCGGTTATCGGATGCCGTCTACCTGGCTTTCTACGGAAGCGGCGCTGCAGGATCTGAAACAGTATGCATAGTTTTTGGGCAGGGGGCCGTACGGCAGTCCTGCCTTTTTGCGCAAAAGAGAGGGAGAAGAATGGATCTTCTATGTCTTGGCGACAGTCTGACCTACGGCTATCCCGGAGTACCGGCTGACAGTTGGCCGGCTCTGGTTGCACGGCATTTGGGTCTGACTGTCGCCAACCGCGGTGTCTGCGGCGAAACGACGCAGGATATTCGACTGCGACTTCCGGCTGCATTGGCAGAACTGCCTGGCGCCGTTTTTCTGATGGGCGGTTCCAACGATGTGTTGCAGGATATTGCTTTGACAGAGACAGAAAAACATATGCTGGCCATGATAGACATGGTGCAGGCCAGGGCATTGCCGCTTATCGTCGGGATTCCGCCGCTGACTTTGGCGGAAAGCGTTTACTTCGGCTGGCAAGCGCCGGCAGCCGTTGCGGCTCATCAGGCGGCGCTGACTGCATATGGTCGGTGGATCAAAGAAGAAGGCGGCAGACGGGGCTTGGGAATCGTTGATTTTGCCGCCGTGTTAGCAGGCAGCAAGGGATTGTACGCCGATGGTGTGCATCCCAATCAACGGGGATATGCAGCCTTTGCGGCGGCCGCCATTCCCGTTATTGCCGACCTCACAAGAAGAGAAAAGGGACGTCGGCTGCGTTCTGACCGCGTTAACCATTGCGTTGAATAATCTGCGGCCATGACTGTCGGCTGCTGCCGTCGGCAGTCTGTTTACTGGTTTGACGATGGAAACAGTATTATATATAATATGTTCAATAACTAAGTAAAGTTTACTGATCTGTAAAGGAGCGTTTGACCTATGAATATTATTGATGAATTGGCTTGGCGCGGCGCGGTCAACCAGATGAGCGACGAAGAAGGGTTACGGCAATTGACGGAGGAAAAAAGCGTTTCACTGTATTGCGGTGTTGACCCGACCGGCGACAGCATGCATATCGGTCACTTGATTCCTTTTATGATGCTGAAGCGGTTTCAGCTGGCCGGTCATCATCCGTATATCGTCTTAGGTGTCGGGACAGGGGCGATCGGCGATCCCAGCGGCAGAAAGACGGAACGGCAGCTGCAGAGCTTGGAAAAGATTCAAGCAAACGGCGAAAAATTGAAGGCTCAGTTCATTCATCTGTTCGGCGAAGATTCCAATATATCTATCGTCAATAACTACGACTGGCTCTCGAAAATCGATCTCCTCGGTTTTCTGCGCGATTACGGCAAACTTTTCAGCGTCAATGTCATGCTCTCGAAGGAAGTCGTAGCCAGCCGTTTGGAAG
Source organism: Megasphaera vaginalis (ex Bordigoni et al. 2020) (assembly GCF_900240295.1). Classification (NCBI taxonomy): domain Bacteria; kingdom Bacillati; phylum Bacillota; class Negativicutes; order Veillonellales; family Veillonellaceae; genus Megasphaera; species Megasphaera vaginalis (ex Bordigoni et al. 2020). Next base: position 12,752 of record NZ_OEQB01000009.1, on the reverse strand, counting down.
CGGGTATCTCCTTTACGGAATTCACCTATCAGATCTTGCAGTCCGTCGACTTTGATCATCTCTTTACGGCCAATGATGTACAGCTGCAGATCGGCGGCGCCGATCAGTGGGGCAATATTACGGCCGGTATCGATATGATCCGCCGCATTCACGGGCCGGAAGCCAAGGCCTTTGCCTTGACGATCCCGCTGATGCTGAAAGCGGACGGCACGAAATTCGGCAAGACGGCAGGCGGAGCGATTTGGCTCGATCCGGAAAAGACGTCGCCCTTCGAATTTTATCAATTCTGGCTGAACCAGGATGACGCCGACGTTGTGAAATACTTGAAATACTTTACCTTCCTGTCGAAAGAAGAAATCGACAGCTTGGCGGCGGCCGTTGAAAAGGAACCGGAAAAGCGGTTGGCGCAGCGCCGTCTGGCGGAAGAGGTAACGACCTTCGTTCACAGTGCGGCAGCACTGAAAGAAGCGCAGCATATTACGGAAGCGCTCTACCACGGCAGCATTGCCGATCTGTCTTGCGGCGAACTGGAACAGGCCTTCGGCAAGATGCCGACTGTCACTGTCAGTGCCGATGAAAAGAACGTTGTCGACTGGCTTGTCGATTCAGCCATTTGTAAATCGAAACGACAGGCCCGCGAAGATGTGCAGAATGGGGCGATTACGATTAACGGCAACAAAATCACGTCCCTTGACGAAACCGTCGCGCCTCATAAGAATTCGGACGGCAAATTCGTTATCGTTCGTAAAGGAAAGAAAAACTATACGTTGGCACGAATTGAATAAAAAGTCAAGTACAATCGCATAAAATATTGTTGACGGAGCATAAATGCTGTGCTATAATAACTCATTGCAGAATGTCCAGTAGAGTGTGCATATACAGGGAGGAAGCACTTCCGTCAAGAAAAAATTAAGCAAGGTTCACGTTTTGACAGAGCCTTGCTTTTTTGTCGCTTTATGTCTGCAGTTGTCACACTGTATGATGGTTTATATTTATAAGGGGTGAAGTAACAGCATGTTCAAACCTGTGCAAGTAGGGAAACGGACTCGATACACGTACGCCAAGATCAACGAAGTCTTGAAGATGCCGCATTTGTTGGATTTGCAGATCAAATCTTACGAATGGTTCCTGGAAAAGGGACTGAAGGATATTTTTAAGGATATCTCACCGATTGAAGATGCGTCTGGTAACTTGTCGTTGTCCTTTGAAGACTTCAAATTGGGCGAACCGAAATATGACATTCGTGAGTGCAAAGCACGGGATACGACATATTCGGCACCGCTGCGCGTCCAAATTCGCCTGGTGAATCATGAAACGGGCGAAATTAAGGAACAAGAAGTGTTCATGGGCGATTTCCCGCTGATTACCGATACGGGCACGTTTATCATCAACGGCGCCGAACGTGTTATCGTCAGTCAGCTTGTCCGCTCGCCAGGTGTTTATTACGGCCGTGAAATAGACCCCATGGGTATCCGGCTTTACAGTTCCACGATTATTCCGAATCGCGGTGCCTGGATCGAATTGGAAACCGATGCCAATGATATCGTTTATGCCCGTATCGACAGGAACCGCAAGATTCCGGCGACCGTATTGATCCGCGCTCTGGGCTGGGGAACGAATGCCGATATATTGGATCTCTTTTACGATGATAAGCGGCTCATGGCGACGTTTGAGAAGGATACGACAGAGTCGCAGGATGAAGCTTTAGTGGAAATTTATAAAAAACTGCGTCCCGGAGAACCGCCGACAGTGGAAAGCGCGCGTAACCTCTTCGAAGGTCTTTTCTTCGATGCCCGCCGTTATGACATGGCCCGTGTCGGGCGCTATAAGGCCGGCAAGAAACTCGGCTGGGAACGCCGCCTGTTCGGTCTGACCTTGCATGAACCGATCGTCAATGCCGAAACCGGCGAGGTGATTGTCGATGCTCATACGGAAATTGGCGCCGCCGAAGTACAGAAAATTAAAGATAGCGGCGTTTTTTCCGGTGACGGCTTAGTTTCCGCTTTCGTTGAAAAACAGGACGGCTCGACGTATAAAATTATTTGCAACAACAGTAATTTGCCTTACGGACATCGGACGATTACCCGTGAAGATATTATCGCCAATATTGATTATCTGCTGAATTTAATGGACGGATTCGGTAACGTCGACGACATTGATCATTTAGGAAATCGTCGTCTTCGCTGCGTCGGTGAATTGTTGCAAAACCAGTTCCGCATCGGTTTGACGCGAATGGAACGCGTTGTCCGCGAACGCATGACCGTGCAGGACACGGAAGCTATTACGCCGCAGGTACTGATCAATATCCGTCCCGTCGTCGCCGCGATCAAGGAGTTTTTCGGTTCCAGCCAGCTGTCGCAGTTTATGGACCAGACCAATCCCTTGGCGGAATTGACCCATAAGCGCCGTCTCAGCGCGCTCGGGCCCGGCGGCTTATCGCGTGAACGTGCTGGCTTCGAAGTCCGTGACGTGCATCATTCGCACTACGGTCGCATGTGCCCTGTAGAAACGCCGGAAGGCCCCAATATCGGCCTGATTTCTTCTCTGGCCTGCTTTGGCAAGGTCAATGAGTTCGGCTTTATTGAAGCGCCGTACCGCCGTGTCGACAAAGAGACGCATGTGGTCACGAATGACGTGCATTACATTACGGCCGATGAAGAAGAACAATATATTATTGCGCAGGCCAACGAACCGCTGACGGAGGACGGCCTTTTTGCCAACGAACGCGTTGCCTGCCGTCACGGTGAAGCAGTTTTGGAAGTACGTCGCGATCATGTCGATTTTATGGACGTATCGCCGAAAGAAGTCGTGTCCGTCGGTACGTCGATGATTCCGTTCCTGGAAAACGATGACGCCAACCGTGCGCTCATGGGCGCGAACATGCAGCGGCAAGCTGTGCCGTTGCTGCGTACGCAGGCGCCCCTTGTCGGTACCGGTATGGAATATAAGGCGGCTTGCGATTCAGGGGTCTGCATTCTGGCTAAACATGCCGGGGTCATCAGCCGTGTTACGGCCGATGAGATTGTCGTTACTGCCGATACCGGCGAACGCGATACGTACAAGCTGATCAAATTCATGCGTTCCAACCAGAGCACGTGTATTAATCAGCATCCGTTGGTCTATAAAGGGGAACGCGTTGAAGCCGGTCAGGTCCTTGCCGACGGCATGGCGACTGATGGCGGCGAATTGGCGCTCGGTTATAACATTCTCGTCGCGTATATGCCTTGGGAAGGGTATAATTATGAAGATGCCGTTCTGCTCAGCGAATATTTGCCGAAAAATGACTTGTATACGTCCATTCATATTGAAGAATACGAATGTGATGCCCGCGATACCAAATTAGGCGCCGAAGAAATTACCCGCGAAATTCCGAATGTCAGTGAAGACAGCACAAAAAATCTTGACGAACAGGGGATCATCATGATCGGTGCCGATGTGTACCCCGGTGATGTTCTCGTCGGAAAGGTAACGCCGAAAGGGGAGACGGAACTGACACCGGAAGAACGGCTTTTGCGGGCTATTTTCGGTGATAAAGAACGGGAAGTCCGCGACACGTCGCTCCGTGTGCCGCACGGTGAATCGGGCAAGATCGTCGACGTTCGCGTCTTTTCTCGTGAAAACAACGACGAACTGCCGCCGGGAGTTAATCACCTGGTCCGCGTCTACATTGCACAGAAGCGGAAGATTCATGAAGGTGACAAAATGTCGGGCCGCCATGGCAATAAAGGCGTTGTATCCCGTGTTATGCGGCAAGAAGACATGCCGTTTTTGCCGGACGGCACACCGGTTCAGATCGTCTTGAACCCTTTGGGCGTACCGTCTCGTATGAATATCGGGCAGATCCTGGAGACGCATCTGGGATGGGCTATGCACGAAATCGGCCTGCAGATCATGAACCCCGATGAAAAGCTTCGGGAAGAATTGAAAAAACGACTCGGCGCGGCCGGCTATGACTTCGACACTTACGGTATGCCGCAGCCGGATCAGGCAGGGATTCACATTGCCACGCCTGTATTTGACGGCGCCAGTGCGGAAGATGTCTTTGAAGCGCTGCGCATTGCCAGCCTTCCTGATGACGGTAAATCCGTGCTTTATGACGGCCGCACGGGAGAACCGATGGATCGTCGCGTTACCGTCGGCTACACGTACTTCCTGAAGCTGCATCATCTTGTCGACGATAAGATCCACGCCCGTTCGACAGGTCCGTACTCCCTGGTCACGCAGCAGCCTCTTGGGGGCAAGGCGCAATTCGGCGGCCAGCGTTTCGGGGAAATGGAAGTTTGGGCGCTGGAAGCGTACGGCGCAGCGTATACATTACAGGAAATGTTGACCGTGAAATCTGACGATGTTGTCGGTCGTGTCAAGGCCTATGAAAAGATTGTTAAAGGTGAAAATATACCGGAACCTGGCGTCCCTGAATCCTTTAAGGTCCTCCTCAAAGAATTGCAGGCCATCGGCTTGGACGTGCAAATTCTTAATGAAGACAGTGAAGAAGTCGTTATTAAGGAATTGGACGATGAAGATGATATGGAACCGGAACAGAATGATGACCTGCGTCATGTCATGGAAGGGGATGTCAGTGTCGATCCGATGGCTGCCGACATCGGAGAAACTGCCGATGAAGAGGCGGAACCGATCAATAACGGCGGCGAAGATGATTTGATCGCCATGAACTACGATGATATCACTGCTGACGGAACCGGTGAGAATGAAGATGACTAAGTGCAGGAATTGAGAAGGGAGCGGTATTAGTGCTGGATGTGAATGAATTTGATTCCATGCGAATCGGTCTGGCTTCGCCGGAGAAAATTCTGGAATGGTCGCACGGAGAGGTAAAGAAGCCGGAAACGATCAATTACCGTACGTTGAAACCGGAACGGGACGGTCTCTTTTGTGAACGTATCTTCGGGCCAACTAAAGACTGGGAATGCCATTGCGGTAAATATAAACGCATTCGCTATAAAGGTGTCGTCTGTGATCGTTGCGGCGTTGAAGTTACCCGCGCCAAAGTTCGCCGCGAACGGATGGGACACATTCAGTTGGCAACGCCTGTTTCGCATATTTGGTATTTTAAGGGCATTCCGAGCCGTATGGGGCTGATCTTGGATATTTCGCCCCGGTCCTTGGAAAAAGTACTCTATTTTGCTTCGTACGTCGTTCTTGACCCTGGCGATACGCCGTTGGCGAAGAAGCAGCTGCTGACGGAAACGGAGTATCGTCAATATCTCGATATGTATGGCGAAAAATTCCGTGTCGGCATGGGCGCCGCAGCCGTAAAAGAGTTGCTGCAGGAACTCGATTTGGAAGAACTGAACAAAGAGCTGCGCGAAGAATTGCGTGATTCATCGGGCCAACGCCGTGTACGCGCTATTCGGCGTTTGGAAGTCGTCGAAGCGTTCCGGCATTCCGGCAATAAGCCGGAGTGGATGGTTATGGATGTGATTCCTGTCATTCCTCCTGAACTTCGTCCGATGGTGCAGCTCGACGGCGGGCGTTTTGCGACGTCCGACCTGAATGATTTATACCGCCGTGTCATCAATCGCAACAATCGCTTGAGCCGTCTTTTGGAACTGGGAGCGCCGGATATTATCGTGCGCAATGAAAAGAGAATGCTTCAAGAAGCCGTTGACGCTTTGATTGATAACGGCCGTCGCGGCCGCCCCGTTACGGGCCCCGGCAACAGAGCCTTGAAGTCCTTGTCAGATATGCTCAAAGGGAAGCAGGGCCGTTTCCGTCAGAACTTACTGGGAAAACGTGTCGACTATTCAGGCCGTTCCGTTATCGTTGTCGGGCCGGAATTGAAAATGCACCAGTGCGGCTTGCCGAAGGAAATGGCATTGGAACTGTTCAAACCTTTTGTCATGAAAAAACTGGTGGAAAAGGGTTTGGCTACAAATATCAAGAATGCCAAAAAGAAAGTAGAACGCGTAACGAATGAAGTTTGGGATGTATTGGAAGGCGTTATCAAAGAGCATCCGGTTCTGCTGAATCGTGCGCCGACGTTGCATCGACTGGGGATCCAGGCTTTTGAACCGATTCTCTGGGAAGGACGCGCCATTAAACTCCACCCGTTGGTTTGTACGGCGTACAATGCCGACTTTGACGGCGACCAAATGGCGTGCCATTTGCCGCTTTCTGTTGAAGCGCAGTCCGAAGCGCGGACGTTGATGCTTTCGGCGCACAATATCCTTGCTCCGAAAGACGGCAAACCGGTTGCCGTACCGACGCAGGATATGGTTCTCGGCGCCTATTATTTGACGCTGGTCAAGCCCGGCGCCGTCGGTGAAGGAAAACTCTTTGCCAACTATGATGAAGTCATGTTGGCTTATGATGCCAAGGCTATCGATATTGACGCGTTGATCAAGGTGCGCATTCCCGAGCACGGGTTGATTGAAACGACGGCCGGCCGCCTGCTGTACAATTATCAGTTGTATAAGGAACTTCGCCTCTATCACACGGATCAGGTTATGGTGTTCTCCGATCCGGCGGATACGCTGTTTGCTTACGAAAATAATCTGATTACGTCGGATCATTTGATTAAGATCAAAAACGAAGACGGCCGTGTCCTTGATTACGGCTTTGCCGAACTTAAGGAAACGTTCGGCGTCGATCTTCTCGCAACGCGTCCGTTGCCGCCCCGTAAGGTTGACAGCGCGGCTGTCGCGGCTTTTAAAGAGGGCAAAGAATATGTCGCCGTCGACTGCCTCGGCGTCTTAATGAATAAAAAGCAGATCGGTAAGCTTGTCGATGCCTGTTTCCATCTCGTCGGCAACACGGATACGGCAGAACTGCTCGACCGCATTAAGAATATCGGCTATCACTATGCACGACAGGCCGGTATGTCCATTGCCATTTCGGATATCCAGGTGCCGTCCGAAAAGAAGGCGATTCTTGACACGGCCGATGCGCAGGTACAAAATGTCAATAAAATGTTTATGCGCGGCCTGATTACGGAAGACGAACGGTATCGTAAGACCATTTCCCTCTGGGAAAAGGCAACTGATGACGTTACGGAAGCCATGATGGATAATATGGATTCCTTTAATTCAATCTTTATGATGGCCGATTCCGGTGCCCGCGGTAATAAACAGCAGATTCGTCAGGTTGCCGGCATGCGAGGCCTGATGGCCGACCCGTCCGGTCGTATTATCGATCTGCCGATCAAAGCGAACTTCCGCGAAGGGCTGTCCGTATTGGATTACTTTACATCCAGTCACGGCGCGCGCAAGGGGTTGGCCGATACGGCTCTGCGTACGGCGGACTCCGGTTACTTGACACGGCGGCTGGTCGACGTGTCGCAAGACGTCATTGTGCGTGAAGACGATTGTGACGTGTTCGGACTTGATCTGGTTCGGGAACGGGCGCGCTTGGCCGGCTCCTGCCGCCAGGCGGTGGCGCTTTTGCGAGAAAAATTGATCGGCCGTGTCCTGGCCAGAGAGGTTGTCGATCCGGAGACGGGAGAAACCGTTTTCCCGCTGGAACACATCCTGACAACAGATGATATGGACACGATCGTGGCGCATAAGATACCGAAGCTTTCGCTGCGAGGCAGTCAGATGGACATCAATGACGACATGAATCATACGAACGTCATTGAAAATGTCATGCTCGGCGCGCCGGAAGAAAGCATTCGCGCTTCGTTGCGTCAGGCAATGGTGGAAAACATGCTGGCCAAAACGGTCGAAAAGGCCGTTATCGATACTCGCGGCATCGAAATCTGCCCTGCAGGTACGCCGCTTACGGAAGATGCTATTGAACGAATCCTTTCCAGCGATGTGGCGGAGGTAAAAGTCCGCAATAATGATATTCGCGGCGTTGAAGTGACGGCTATCGTTGAAGGAGACGGCGTTATCGAACCGCTTGAAGATCGGATTGTCGGCCGTACGGCGGCGGAAACGCTGGTTAACTCCGATACGGGGGAAATCATCGTCCCCATTAATGAAGAGATTATGGAAGATGCCGCTAAAGAAGTGGTCAAATATTATGATAAAGTGCGGATTCGTTCCGTGCTCACCTGTCACAGCCGCTACGGCGTTTGCGCCAAGTGTTATGGCCGCGATCTCGGTACGGGCGGTAAGGTCAACGTCGGCGAATCGGTCGGTATCATCGCTGCCCAGTCCATCGGTGAACCGGGTACACAGCTGACGATGCGTACTTTCCATACAGGCGGCGTCGCTTCAGCCGGCGATATTACACAAGGTCTGCCTCGTGTCGAAGAACTGTTTGAAGCGCGTAAGCCGAAGGGCAATGCCATCGTTACGGAAATCGACGGCGTCGTTTCCATTACGGACAAAGAAGACCATCAGGACATCCATATTGTTCACGTCATGGGAAAAGACGGTGACGAACGGAGTTACACAATTCTTTACGGTTCGCACATCGTTGTTCGCGAAGGCGACGTTATCGAGAAAGGCAGCCGTATTACGGCCGGATCCATCAATCCCCATGACATCCTTCGGATCCAGGGAGTGGAAGCGACGCAACGGTACTTGGTATATGAAGTACAGAAGGTATATAAGTCACAAGGCGTTGAGATCAACGATAAGCATATCGAAGTTATTGTGCGGCAAATGCTGCGCAAGATAAAGATTGAAGATGCCGGTGATTCCGATGTGTTGCCAGGCGACTATGTTGATGTCAATACGTATGAAGATGCGAACCGCCGCATCAAAAACGCCGACGGCAAGCCGGCGTTGGGCAAAGCGATACTCTTGGGGATCACGAAGGCCGCTTTGGCTACGGAATCGTTCCTTTCGGCGGCATCTTTCCAGGAAACGACGCGGGTTCTTACCGACGCGGCCATTAAAGGCAAGGTCGATCCGCTTCTCGGCTTGAAAGAAAACGTTATTATCGGGAAACTGATTCCTGCCGGTACCGGCATGAGCCGTTATCGCAAGGTCAAAGTAGTCAAACCGATTCCGCTTATTTCTTATGAATCTGAAGCGGGAACGGAAGAAATCTCTGAAGCAATGGAAAGCGCTGAATAAAGCGTTTTCGTTCTAAGAAACACCTCGGATGTCAATCGGCATTCGAGGTGTTTTTTATATCAATATATCCATTTTAAGAAACGCATGGACAGGCCGCCACAGTCGGGCGCGCCTTATAGAAGAAAGGATAAGATACGCAGGGAACTGTGTAATCATGAATATGATGGGCATGCAGTTTTTTTTGGAAATCAATTGACATATATGGGGCGGAATGCTAAAATGACTAAGTGTCGCAGTGTGTTCTCTGCGCCCAAATTACAGCGTAAGGAGTGATGTTTCGTGAGCCTGGACTTAAAAGCTGCGGCGAAGACGATCGGCGCCAAGCAGACTTTCAAAGCGATGAAGCGAAACGAAGTTACGCAGTTGTATCTGGCAAGCGACAGTGACCCCAATGTGATCTCGCCGCTTGAGAGCTATGCTGCAGAAGTCGGTATAGCCGTCGATAAATCGTATACGATGGAGGAACTCGGTGCGGCTTGCCGCATCAAGGTCAAGGCCGCCGCCGTCGGTTTATTGAAATAATTTCGGTAATATCATCTGTTCAGGGCCGGGCCCTGTTGATGATTACATTATAAATCTAATTGTTTGGAGAGGAGGTGCCCATATGCCAACAATCAGCCAATTGGTACGTAAAGGCCGTCAGGATTCCGTCTGCAAATCGACAGCGCCGGCTTTAAAAAACTGCCCGCAAAAACGCGGTGTCTGCACTCGTGTGTATACTGCCACACCGAAGAAGCCTAACTCTGCGCTGCGTAAAGTAGCTCGTGTACGCCTGACAAACGCTATCGAAGTGACTGCTTATATTCCCGGCATTGGTCACAATTTACAGGAACACAGTGTTGTTTTAATTCGTGGTGGTCGTGTCAAGGACCTTCCTGGTGTTCGTTATCATATCGTCCGCGGTGCTTTGGATACAGCCGGCGTTTCAGATCGTCGGCAGTCCCGTTCGAAGTACGGCGCCAAGAAAGCAAAATAAGATTTGCTTATGAACGATGAATTTGATGACCTGCATTTAAGGAGGAATTAGACATGCCAAGAAAAGGCCCTGTGCCGAAGCGCGATGTGCTGCCGGATCCGGTGTATCACTCGAAACTGGTTACGCGCTTCATTAATAAAGTAATGTTGGACGGTAAGAAAGGCGTTGCCGAAACGATCGTATACGACGCATTCGACATCATCCGTTCCAAAATGAACAAAGATCCCATGGAAGTTTTTGAACAGGCATTAAATAATGTTATGCCCGTATTGGAAGTGCGTGCCCGTCGTGTCGGCGGCGCAAACTACCAGGTTCCCGTTGAAGTGCGCGCCGACCGCCGTTTGTCTCTCGGTATCCGTTGGACCGTAGGCTATGCCCGTAAGCGCGGTGAACGCACGATGAAAGAAAAACTTGCCGCTGAATTGATGGACGCTTTCAACAATACAGGCGCTGCTATCAAGAAAAAAGAAGATACGCATAAGATGGCTGAAGCGAATAAAGCGTTTGCTCATTATCGTTGGTAATAGCTAATTATTAATAATTGAGGAGTGGAAATTATCGTGGCAAGAGAGTTTTCCTTGGAAAAAACGAGAAATATCGGTATTATGGCTCACATTGATGCCGGTAAAACCACGACGACAGAACGTATCCTTTTCTATACCGGACGTGTACATAAGATCGGTGAGGTTCATGACGGCGCCGCGACGATGGACTGGATGGCGCAGGAACAGGAACGCGGTATCACGATCACTTCGGCCGCGACAACGGCACAGTGGAAGGAACACCGTATCAATATCATCGATACGCCGGGGCACGTTGACTTTACTGTTGAAGTTGAACGTTCACTTCGCGTACTCGACGGATCTGTTGCCGTTTTCTCTGCAAAAGGCGGGGTAGAGCCGCAGTCTGAAACCGTATGGCGCCAGGCTGAACATTATAAGGTTCCCCGTATCGCTTTCATCAATAAAATGGACACGACAGGCGCTGACTTTTTGAACTGCGTGGAAATGATGAAAGACAGACTGCAGGCCAATGCCGTTGCAATCCAGCTGCCGATTGGTTCTGAAGCCGAATTTACCGGCATCATCGACCTGTTGACGATGAAAGCTGAAGTATATGGTGATGATCTCGGCAAACAAATTGATGTTGTTGAAATTCCCGATGACATGAAAGAAAAGGCTGAAGAATATCATCAGATCATGTTGGAAGCGGTTTGTGACACTGATGAAGAACTCATGATGAAATATCTTGAAGGCGAAGAAATCACGGTCGACGAACTGAAGAAGGCTATTCGTAAAGCCGTCGTATCAAATGCCATGTTCCCTGTTCTTTGCGGTTCCGCTTACAAGAACAAAGGAATTCAGATGCTCCTTGACGCTGTTGTCGACTATATGCCGTCGCCTCTTGATATTCCTCCCGTTTCCGGTACAAATCCGGATTCCGGTGAAGAAGATCACCGTAAAGCCGACGATAAAGAACCGTTTTCGGCTTTGGCCTTTAAGATCATGGCGGACCCCTTTGTCGGTAAGCTTGCTTTCTTCCGGATCTATTCCGGTACGCTGGAAGCCGGCACTTATGTGTACAATTCGACGAAGGGCAAAAAAGAACGTATCGGCCGTATCCTGCGCATGCACGCCAATCACCGTGAAGAAGTCGAAATCTCCTATACCGGTGATATCGGTGCTATTGTCGGGTTAAAAGACACGACGACTGGGGATACGCTTTGCGATGAAAAAAATCCGATTATCCTTGAAAAAATGGAATTCCCCGATCCGGTTATTTCTGTTGCCGTTGAGCCGAAAACGAAGGCTGACCAGGAAAAAATGGGTATCGCCTTATCCCGATTGGCTGAAGAAGATCCGACGTTCAAAGTCAAGACGGATGCCGAAACGGGTCAGACCATTATCTCCGGCATGGGCGAACTCCATTTGGATATTATCGTCGATCGCATGGCGCGCGAGTTCAAAGTAGATTGCAATGTCGGCAAGCCGCAGGTTGCTTATCGTGAAACGATTCGCAAGGAAGTCAAGGCTCGCGGCTTCTTCAAACGGCAATCCGGCGGCCGCGGTCAGTACGGTGACTGCTGGCTTGAATTGATTCCGCAGGAACAGGGCAAAGGGTACGAGTTTGAAAATAAAGTCGTCGGCGGCGCCATTCCTAAAGAATATATCAGCTCCGTTGAAGCCGGTGTTCGCGAAGCCATGGAAACGGGCGTCTTGTCCGGCTTCCCCATGGTGGATATTAAAGTCATCGTTTACGACGGCTCTTATCACGAAGTTGACTCATCGGAAATGGCCTTTAAGATCGCCGGCTCCATGGGCTTTAAAGAAGGTGCCCGAAAAGGGGAACCGGTTCTTCTCGAACCGTATACGAAGGTTGAAGTTGTCGTTCCTGAAGATTACATGGGCGACGTCATCGGCGATTTGAACTCCCGCCGCGGTCGGGTGGAAGGTATGGAAATGCGTTCCGGAGCAGAACATATCAACGCCTTCGTGCCGTTGGCTGAAATGTTCGGCTATGCAACGGATTTGCGTTCCCGCACGCAAGGCCGTGGTGTTTACACAATGACATTCGACCACTACGAAGAAGTTCCTAAAAATGTGGCTGAAAAAGTCATCAGTGATAAAGGCTAATAATTTTATTACATTATTGGAGGAATTTTAAAATGGCTAAAGAAAAATACGAAAGAACCAAACCGCATGTTAACATTGGAACGATCGGCCACGTAGACCATGGCAAAACGACATTAACGGCAGCAATTACCAAGGTATTGTCGAAGAAAGGCTTTG
>NZ_OEQB01000008.1 GCF_900240295.1 Megasphaera vaginalis (ex Bordigoni et al. 2020) | reverse complement strand
ATGTCTCAATTTCTTGAGACCTGCACTCTGGCGTTTCATTCGTTGCATTGTTCAGTTTTCAAAGGCCACGCCGCCGTTTGGCGACTCGTTTATCTTACCAAACTATTCCTAGTCTGTCAAGATCTTTCTTTGAAGCTTTATTCAAACTTCACCGTTATCGACAAAAATACGAACGTTCCCTTACGAGATTTTTCCTCCGCTCTTAACTCTTGCGACGTAAAGAATTTTAGCATTAAAACAAAAAACTGTCAAGATAAACTTGACAGTTTTTTTACATAAAACGCCTTTAATACCGGCATCCGATCAGTTGCATTTACTCCAACCGCAATTCTTACAAGTAGTACAACCGCCTTCAAAAGCCAAAGGCTCACCACATTGTGGACAGAAAATGCTTTCAGCTGTTACTTTTTTATCTGCTTTCGGCTTTACCGCCACTTTTTTCACAACGGAATCGGCCGCGTCTCCGCGCTGCATTTCTCGCTGCACTTCATTATACATATCCAGCAAGGCATTGCCGACTCCCATAGGACAGCACGATCCTCTGCTTGTATCTCCCCGTGTAGCGCGCCGAACGGAATAAGAAGGACAATTCCCCGTGGAATTGAGCTGATCAATAATCGTATATATATCGATCCCCGCGCGGGCACTGATAGAGATCATTCGTGAAAGGCCGATCATGAAATTATTGCATCCCCCTGTAGAGCCTTTGCTCAAATACGTTTCCAGAAGAGCCCCCGTTTCCGGATCAAAAAAAGCCATGCAATGGAGGCTGCCACAGCCTGTAACAAGTTTACGTTTTTTACCGATAACATTGTCGTCGATGCTGACAATTTCTCCGCGTGCCAAGCCTTCGCCGGCAGTCGGTACGGATTTTTCTTCCCCATGTGTCGTCAGAATGCCGGAACGCTTGCAGCCGTCGCGAAAGATTGTGATCCCCTTACAGCCTTTTTCGTAGGCCATAAGATACAACTGTTCTGTCTCTTCTACGGTAAAGTTGTTAGGAACATTTACAGTAGAACTGATAGATGCGTCAATATGTTGTTGCCATGCAGCCTGCATGGCAATCCGTTCTCCGTAATCCAAGGTCAATGCCGTCACAAAATATCCGGGCAGCCGGGAATCATCTTTAATGCCGTGTTTTTCCATGTACCGCTCCACGATCGGCGTATACACTTTGTAATAAACATCCGACCCGTGCAACGACTCCGTCTTCCGTTCATAATAATTGGCATAAATCGGTTCAATGCCGCCGGAAATCCCCAACATCGTCGAAAGAGTCCCTGTCGGTGCAATCGTCAACAACTGCGAATTGCGCAGACCGTAAGCCCTGACCAGTGCTGCCGTTTTTTCTGTCGTATTGGCTTTAAAATAGGGGGTTTCCATAATTTCATCGACAACACACCCTTTGAAAGCGCCCTCTTCCTTGGCCAACAACGCGGAAGCGGCAATCGCCGTATCGGCCATGACAAAACCAACTTGATGACAGAAATCAACAGCTTCCTGACTGCCGTAGGTCAAGCCCAGTTTGATCAGCATATCGCCTAGTCCCATGATGCCGAGGCCGATCTGACGCCAGATGCCGACACTGTCCCGCTGCTCCTGCAACGGGTGCAGCGGCAATCCTTCATCAAGGACATCATTCAAAGCCTTGACAGCCTGTACTATACATTGCTTAAATTCTTCAAATGCGAATGCTGCTTCAGGAGTAAACGGATCGGTAACAAAATTAGCCAAATTCATACTGCCGAGAAGGCAGGATCCGCCTGCCGGCAACGGTTCTTCCGCACAGGGATTTACTCCGGCAAAAGAAAATGCCGGCGTATTGGCTAAAAGATTCCAGCTAGTTATTCTGTCCCAAAACAGTGCTCCCGGTTCCGCATAATCCCAATTCGTTTCCGCAATCAAGCGAAAGACGTCTGCCGCTTCGACCAACGACTCGATCGTCTCTCCCGTTTCTTCCCGCGTATAGTGAAGGCGGAACTGGCTTCGCGTCTTTACCGCTTCCATAAACGCATTACTCAAACGAATCGAAATATTGGCTTTCGTCACTTTTTCCAAATCCGTCTTCAGCTTAATGAATTCCAAAACGTCGGGGTGGGCACAGTCAATAGAAATCATCAGTGCGCCGCGACGGCCGTTTTGACCGATCAACTCCGTAACTAGGGAATACAGCGTCATAAAAGAAATGGAACCGCTCGTTTCTTTCGCCGCATTGTTGATTTTAGCTCCTTTCGGACTGAGGCGGGAAATATCAATGCCGCAGCCGCCGCCGTAACTGTACGTTCGGGCCAGTTTTCCGGCGCGATCGAAAATGCTCTCAATATTGTCTTCCGGAGGAGCGATAACGTAACAATTGGACAAGGTTATTTTCTTGCCTTCATATTCCAATCCTCTGTTCGCCAAAATACGTCCGCCGAAAAGAAATTTTTTCGTTTCAATCAGTTGCGCCACGTTCCGATCATGACCGCTGACCCTGTCGAGCCAATGCGCAAAGGTTTCTCCGTCATTGCAATATTTATTTCTCCAGATATCCATGCCCAGCTGATTCTCTTCGCCAAGCCATTCTTTCTCATCCATTCCAGTTCCTCCCTAACACCTGTCGCTTCTTGACGGGGCATTTCGTTCTAAATACAACATATGGTATCTAACAGTTATCATGATAACAGTATGTATAAACAGCGTCAAGATATTCTGCCATGAAATCTATTTATGCTCTTCCAGAAAATTGATGACTTTTTCTTCATATGCAGCACGATCCGTCTCAATCCCCGCAGCGTGAGGAGAAGCGGGAAAAATCCAGATATGTTTATCATTGCTGCCGCATGAGTCATAAAGAGCATACGCCGTCTGTACGGGGACCAAGGTATCCGCTTCGCCGTGTAAAAAAAGTATCGGCACATGAATGGAACGAGCGGCGTGCGCCGGTTCAATATCAGCCAAAACTTTTCCTGTTCGAATAAACATGGCGCCTTGAAAAAAGGGTTCCAAAACGGTATATCCCCACAAGAGACGTTCATCACCGGACCAGCGAAGCAGTTTTTCTCTTCCCAAACTGGGAATATTCCCATAAGCGCTGTCTGCAATGACAAAGTCCGGTTGTACATTGTCTTTTTCGCCGGCGTAGAGCAATGCCATCGCCGCTCCCAGCGATACACCGTGAAGACCGATCTGCATCGCGCGATCTTGCTCTTTCAGCCACGCAAACCAAGCATCCATATCGCTTGTTTCCGTCAATCCCCAATCCGTATGTCTTCCTTCGCTTTCGCCATGACCGCGCAAATCGACAAGGAGAATATTATACCCCAACTGCTTATACATAGGAATATAGGGCAAACACATCCCGCGGTTTTGATAAAGGCCATGCAGCAGTACTACTGTATGGGCAGTATATTCCTCATTCTCAATATACGTTCCCCGCAAACGAAGCCCGTCAGCAGCGGTAACCGTCACCGGCCGCCACTGTTCTTCCCGTTCCAGCCTGTCGATTAACCGGGTATCGTTTCCATGATTTTCAATTCCCAACAGCTGATCCCACGGCGCCTCTCTAAAGGCTTCATAAGTACGATTGCCGACATAGGCGCCGCCAACGAGACAGAGAAAAAGCGCCGCAACAAACAGATTGCGGATCGCTCTGAATAAGCAGCCCATAAAACTCCCTTCTCCGGACTGACCGGCTTATTGCGGAACAGCCGTCGCACACCACGGCAGCGCCGTTCCTCTTTAATAATACAGAGAAAAACAGAACAGCACCACAGGAAACTGTTCTGTTCACAACATTAGGATTATCTATGCTAACTGTTTATGCTTTTCCTTGCCGGAAAAGGCTGATCATTTCCATCGTCAACGTAGCCGCTTCCGCATCTTTCGGCAGATCCTGCCGAAGACGCCATTCGGCAACGGCCAGTTCTCGATGATCGACGTTTAACGCAGCAGCACCGTCGAGATCGCAAAAAAAACCGAAAAGAAGCGAATCGGAAAATCCCCATGGCTGACTCTTATAAAAAGTTAAATTTTTAACGCGTATCCCTACTTCTTCCATAACCTCCCGATGTACCGTTTCTTCTATCGTTTCACCGATTTCGGCAAATCCCGCCAATAACGCCCACCGCTTATTGCCGCTTCTGCCGGCATATTTTGACACGAGTAGCGAATCGCCGTTGCGGACGGCAACGATGACGGCCGGACAAATACGCGGATAGATCAGCGTATGACACGTATCGCAATGCACCATGCGTTCCGTATCACTGTGCTTCATAGGAGCGCCACATTGCCCGCAATACCGATGATTTTCATACCAATTGTGCAGCGACAGACCGGAAACGGCGGCAAAAGCCAGCGAGCGCGGCTCCAGATGACGCATCTCCATAATCGGCAAATACGTAAATTCGTCCTTTTCCGGTAATGCCGCAGGTGAAAGAAAAAACTGCCAAGTATCGATGCGAAATGCCCATTGTAACGGCTGCGGCAAAGAAACGGCATAATCGGCGAAGCGGGGCAACGCAATACTGTCGCCATCCTTTTTAACCAACACCTGACGCTCTCTATACGACAGGATGAACCCGTCTTTTTGCAACGGTACGGGCCGATATTGATTGTAAAAACGATGCGGTGAAATATCCTGCAACATATCTATCGCCTTCTTCAATTCCGTATAACTTGTTTAAAGGATAACGGCACCTGTATTATCACATTTTAAAATATGACCGACAGCCCGTATTCCCTGGGCGGCAAAAGCTCCGATCATAGCATCTTTTATCGCCGCCTCACAGCCCGTCGCGAAAGCAATCAGCGTCGATCCCGAACCGCTGATCGTCGCTCCCGCCGCTCCCGCCGCCAACGCGGCCTGCAGGACGGCAGCGCCGCCGGGAATCAATTTCAGCCGATACGGCACGTGCAGCCTGTCCTCCAGACCGTACTGCAACGTATCATATCGTTTCATGATAAATGATGATACCAGATAGCTGACACGGCTGACATTGAAAACGGCGCTTTGATAAGCAATCGTCTTCGGCAAAGCCTTACGAGCCATGTCGGTAGAAACGTAAATTTCAGGACTGACCGTAATAAAAGAAAGCCCTTCTTCAATAGGAATCGAATTCGTTAACGTTTTTCCGTCTGCCAGGACAGATACGGCAAGACCGCCGCAAATCGCCGGAGCGACGTTATCGGGATGTCCTTCAATAAGCGTTGCTAACGTCAGTATATCTTGCCGGGACAGCCCGCCTCCCGTCAATTGGTTGCCGATAAGAATACCGCCGACAATCGCCGCAGAACTGCTGCCGAGACCGCGGCTGGTGGGAATGCGGTTAACCAGTCTCAGGCGACCGCCTTGAGGCAATGCCCGCTGATTGCGAACAGCAGCGGCACGCATGGATTTACCGACGAGATTCTCATCAAAGTCCGTCGAAATTTCTCCGACACCTTCTCCTTCAACTTCAATTGCAATCGTATCGGCTGCAGGGTCCTCCGTGAAATACATATCATTATAGAGATTCAAGGCCAACCCGATGGCGTCAAATCCGGACCCTAAGTTAGCCGATGTGGCAGGAATTCGTACATGCAGCTCTTTTGTCATCATTTACACCTCAATTACACGAATAGCACTGGCAACGCGGTGCACACAGGAAAGGTCGGCGATTTGCTGAAGCGATTCACGCACCAACCCGTCGGCAGAGCTGTCGATAAGCACGACAATTTCGGCGATTTCCGTCGTTTCATCCTTCTGGATAAGCGAACGGATGCTGATGTTGTTCCTGGCAAAAACGCCGGAAATGCTCGACAATACACCGGGAGCGTTGGCTACGATCATGCGCAGATAATAAGGGGCCTTGTTGGCTTGCGGCGATTTTATATGCGTTTCATGCCATACATATTCACGTTTGCCCGTCATGCTCAAGTTATAATGCAGGACGACGCTCATGATATCACTAACGACAGCACTTGCCGTCGGCAGCGCTCCGGCGCCTTGCCCGTAATACATCAGATCGCCGACGCAATTGCCTCGTACGAAAACGGCGTTATAAGCGCCGCCGACATTGGCCAGCGGATGCCCTTTGCGAATAAAGGCCGGATGGACATTCAACGATATACCGTCTTCATCATGTGACGCAATCGCCAACAGCTTGATAACATACCCCATTTCGGTGGCATGAACGATATCATCCTGGGTTACGGCCTCAATTCCCTCAACGGAAACGTCGCGGAAAGTAATGGCCGAATGGAAGCCCAACGTTGCTAAAATCGCTATTTTTCGAGCCGCGTCATAACCGCTGACATCATTCGTCGGATCCGCCTCGGCATATCCCTTCTGCTGCGCTTCCGCCAGGGCCGCTTCATAAGACAAGCCGCGCTCGGTCATATTGCTGAGAATATAATTTGTCGTGCCGTTCATGATTCCGATGATCGTTTCAATAGCATTACTGTTCAACGACGAGTGCATCGAGCGGATAATCGGAATACCGCCGGCAACGCTCGCTTCAAATTGAAAATCGACGTCATTTTCTTGTGACAACTTGAGCAACGGTATTCCATAGTCGGCAATCAGATCCTTATTGGCGCTGACGACGCTCTTGCCGCAGGTAAAACACTGTTCGATGCATCCTTTGGCGAAATCTGCGCTGCCCATAACTTCAGCGACGATTTCGACTTCAGGATCGCTGACAATATCCTGGAAATCCGTCGTCAACGTAATCGATGGAGGCAAGTTCATTTCCCGATACTTTTCCAGATCACGCACAAGAACCCACTTGATATGCAAATGCGTATTCAGTTGCTCTTCAATAATGCTGCCGTTCATTTCCAACAGATCGATAACGCCTTTGCCGACAGTGCCGCATCCCAATAAAGCAATAGATACTGTTTTCATTCTCTTTCCTCCCCTTATGCTTGGCCAATGACATAGACAGATCGGACACCCGATAAGGTCTCCAACTTCTTCACCAGGTCTTCAACAGACAATTGCAGATCTTTCGTTTCAATGGCGATGCTGACGTTCGCCATCCCTTGCAGGGGAATCCCCTGATTGATCGTTAAAATACTGCCGTTGCTGGCGGCGATCATATTTAACACTTGTGACAATTCCCCGGGTTTATCGGAAAGATTCATAGACAACGTCACTAATTTACCTTGCGTAACGTCGTAAAAAGGAAAGACACAATCTTTGTATTTATAAAAAGCGCTGCGGCTCAGATCCATGATGCGCACGGCTTCATTAATGGTCTTCGCCTGCTGATGTTTCAATATCTCCTTGACCTTGATTGTTTTTTTTATCGCTTCCGGCAGAATGTCTTCTCGAACAAGATAAAATTTTAATCCCTTATCCTCTTTCATCATCATTCCTCCTCGGCAAAGTATGCATAAGTCGCCGTTAATCCCGGCAAAAGCTTCGTTGCCGGGCGCCAGTGCAAGACCTCACTGGCCTTATCATTACTGAGAGACGAGCGATAAATATCGCCGGATCTGCCGTCTGCATATGAAACGGAGACCCCTTTTCCGGAAAAATAGATCAGAATTTCCTTGAGCGCATTAACTGTCGTCTCGATCGCCGTACTGACGTTGTAAATACCGGACGGCACCTCTTTTTCCAATGCCTTTACGTTGGCCTGCGCCACGTCTTTGACATAAACAAAGTCGCGCGATTGTTCTCCGTCTCCATAGATGGTCAAGTCTTTTCCCTGTGCCAACGCTTTGGCAAAAACATAAACGACTCCACCTTCACCGTTGCTCCCCTGCCGTTCACCATAGACATTGGCATATCGGAGGATAACGTAGGACAAGCCGAAATGCTTTTCGTAAAGCTGCAAATATGACTCTGCCGTCGCCTTTGTCAACCCGTAGAAAGAAGTAGGCGCCGGCACTTCCGTCTCCTTCAACGGCACAGCCATATTATCACCATAAACGGCGGCGGAAGAAGAAAAGACGATACGTCGTACGCCATACGTGCGACAGCAATCCAAAACAACAAGGAGCGCCATAATATTCAGATCGGCATCGGCCTGCGGATGAGACAGAGAATACGGCACCAACGTCTGCGCCGCTTCATGGAAGACAACTTCAAACCGGCCGTTCCGGAATACGTCGGCCATCTTTTCCCTATCGCGGATATCATAAGGAAAAAAGGAAGCCTGTTCATGGACATGTTCCCGCTTACCGCTGCTCAAATTATCGACAACGGTTACGGCATGCCCGGCTGCGATCAGTGCATCAGTTATGTGAGAGCCGATAAATCCGGCTCCACCGGTTACTAATATATTCAACGTATACCTCCCATCAAGCTACGGCAAATCACCGTACGTAATCAGCATTATTCTGTTTTTTTGCAAAATCTCCTTCATCGCCGGCGACAACAGTGCAGCCAGTTCTTCATCCCAATGATAGTGCCAAGCGTAACGGCGGGACAGCAGTTCCTTATTCCTGCCGGGATGCATCATGATTTCGTGAATACCGAACGGTAATTGTTTTAAAATATAAGCCAAATTCGCAGAGTTCATATTACCGCCGTCAACCATGCCCCAAAAATGATCGGTTGACAAAAATCGTAGGGCCGGTAAATCCCTTGCCGCTTTTTCAGCGAGGAAGGTCAACCCGTTTCTGCCCAAGACGCGTCCGGGACGTGCCGTCAGCATCTTGAAACAGTACGCTTCCCGCGGCAACCGAAGGCGGTGCAAACCGTACTTTTTCATCAACGAACAGACGATCCGCCACACCGGCGGCAGTACATGCAAATGCTGATGACTGTCAACATGGGTGATTGGCAGACCTGACGTCATGATCTTGTTCATTTGTCTGTCCAATTCACGATAAACCTCTTCATAATTGATTTTTCCCCTATAAGCTTTTTGAATAAACGTTGCATAGCTCTCAGGAAAAAGGCCGTCATCTGCAAGCAGAGACGGCACTTCACCGGGATCCGAAAGTGGCGGCAAGGAACCGACAAGACAAAGATGTATGCCGATCCCCAGCTTCGGAAACCGTTTAGCGATTGCCACCGCCTCTTCATAAGCCCGCCCGGACGCCAATAGCGATGTACTCGATAAGATTCCCTGCTCATGTGCCAGGCGGACGGCTTCGTTCACTTCTTCATGGATACCGAAATCATCGGCATTGATAATTAATCGATTCACGTCTGTTCACCGTAGAAAATCAAAAGTTTTAAAATTCAACTTGCCGACATACTGCAAATCATCTGCTTCATGGGTCTGTAAAAAAAGCCTTATGGCCTCATCAATACCGGCCCAAGCTCCTTTCGGAAAGGACAGGGAAAAAGCTCGCTCCAAAGCGGCTATTCCTTCTATAAACGCGCTTCTGGCCAAAACAGACGCCGCGGCGACAGCAATATCCCGCTCCCCTCTAGGCACCTGTATCACCTGCCTGCCCGCGCACTGACAGCCTAATGCATCCAGTACGTAAGAGTCCTTACCGAACTTATCGACTATTATACAGGGACATTCGTACTTTGACAATAGTACACAAATGTTTTCAGCATGGAGACACCCCAACAGATGATTGAGATTTTTCCCTTCCTTTTTCAATGCGGCATACCGCCGATTATAGTCTTCCGGCGGATAGGCGCGCAGCGTACAACGATCACCGAGACGGCCCTTTATCTGTTCCGCCAGCCGGATAATCGTGGAATCAGGCAGGGTTTTGCTGTCACAAACGCCGATTTCCTGGAAATAAAGAGCATCTTCTTCCGTCAAAAGGCAAGCTGCCGCCGCCAGAGGTCCGAAAACATCCCCCTTTCCCGACTCGTCACAGCCGATCCAGGTTTTTACATCGTATGGGCGAATCAATTCTTCCGGCGCGGCAGCCGCCGCTTTTTTCCCGTCGGCGAGCACCTTCGTCAACTGCCGCAGTTCTTCTTTCAACGGCGTGTCGTTTCCCTGCAACACGACGGAAATTCCCTTTCTGCCGTAATACCAGTTGACGGTACTCCGCATCGCGCCTTTACAGCAGATGAGTTGGCAGCCGTAATTGATTTCTTTTTCTTGCGCACAGAAAATTCCCTTTGCCGGCAGTGCTTCTCTAAATTTCTTTACTACCCGTGTCAGTTCTTTATCCATAAATTTTATACGCTTCTTCCTTAGCTCGCCGCTGCCACTCCTTCAAGGGCTTACCGCTTTTTTCGGCAGCGCGGCGGCAATCGTCATATTCAGCGGAAATAGTAGTGACGCGCCCGTTATGGGAACATATCTTACAGCCGATCCGTTCCCCGTCGACCGTCACTTCACCGAAAAAGCGCTCGCACGCCTTTCGTTCGACCGGAAAATGCCGCACGCCGATGGACGTCGTTTCTGTAAAAATAATCGCTTCCACTTCTTCTAGCAGCGCTTTCTTACAGAGAACACCGAGCATCACTGCCAGCCGCCCTTTCTTCATCAGCATCGGTACAGCCCAGACATCATTGACGCCGCTTTCCAGCAGGCGTGAAAAGACATACTCCAGATGCTGCGGATTCATGTCGTCAATGTTTGCTTCCATTTGCCATAATGTTTCCATTGATCTACCTCATGCCGTTAATCATAGCCGCCATTCTCCCGGCGCCGAATCCGTTATCGATATTGACGACGGAAACACCGGCGGCACAACTGTTCAACATCGCCAGCAGCGCCGATAAACCGTGAAAATTGGCGCCGTAACCGATACTTGTCGGCACGGCAATGACAGGTTTGCCGACCAGACCGCCGACGACGCTGGCCAGCGCTCCTTCCATGCCGGCGACGACAATATTGACATTAGCCCGGCAAATGTCCTCGCGCCGTGCTAACAACCGATGCAGCCCGGCTACGCCGACGTCATAAATGCGCTCCACTTTATTGCCCATAATCGTTGCCGTCAGCGCCGCCTCCTCAGCCACGGGGATATCGCTGGTTCCGGCCGTAATGACGGCAATTGTCCGCTCTCCGTTAAATACCGTCCGGTCCTTATGTTGATACACCATACGAGCCGTCGCGTCGTAGCAGGCGGTGGGAACAGTCGGCTTAATCCCTTCATAAACGGCCTGATCGGCACGCGTGCCGATAACATTATCGTAACGCGCCATAAGAAACGCCAATATCTTCACCGACTGTTCCGTTGTCTTCCCGGCGCAATAGACGACTTCCGGAAATCCGCATCGTTCCTGCCGCTGTAAATCGAGATTGGCAAACCCCAGATGACAGGTATCGCCTCGGTCATCGGCCAGTGATGCGGCGGCTTCTTCCAGCGTGAACACGCCGGCTTTATACGCTTCCAATATTTTTCTGATCTCATCCATCGTTTCTCACCTCGCAAAGCCGTTCGCTTCCCATGCTCTGTACAGAACCAGGCCTACGGCTGTCGCCAGATTCAACGATTCCGTATTGCTCCGCATCGGAATCGACAACAATTCGTCGCAACACTGCGCAAACGCCGCCGTCAGCCCTTGTCCTTCATTGCCGAAGGCCAGGACAGCGGGACGTTTGTAATCGGCAGCGGCGAAGGATACACGTCCCTGCGGCGAGGTCCCAAACAGAACCCTGCCTTGCCGCAGGACAAACGCACAGATCTCTTCTTCGTCAATATTCTCTATCAAGGGAACTTTAAAAATAGCGCCCATCGCGCTGCGCAGCGTCTTATCATTATACACGTCGACGCTGCCGGGACTGAGTATAACGGCGCCGCAATCCGTCGCCGCCGCCGTCCGTATGATGGTCCCCAAATTCCCCGGATCCTGAATGGCCTGCAAGTATACCAACGAACGAGCCGTGTTATCCTTCTCCAGCGACTGCAGCGTATGCGTAAAAAAAGGAACGACGGCGGCGATCCCCTGCGGTGACTGCGTATCTTTCAACTTATCGTACACGCTCGCCGTAACGGAAAAAAAGTCCCAGCCCAGTGCAACGCCGCGAGCGAAAAGATCGTCAAAATCGGCCTGCTCACGACCTTTCGGCGAAACAAAACAAATGCCGTCACGAATTTCGTTTTCCACCGCATCCGTCACCAGACGGCGGCCTTCCAGAAAAACTCGTCGCTGCGCAGTACGCTCCTTTTTTCGTTTCACTGCACAAGCCAATTTGATCCATTGATTATCACGTGAAGTAATTTCTTTCATACTCTCTCATCCTTTACGTAAAGCCGTTTTTGCGTAAGAAATAAGTGCAATACCGCAAGGATATTGCACTTACTGCGCCACTCAATTGATTTATCTTACTTTTTGGCATCTTTTCCGCGATTCGTCTGAATCAGACTTTCTCTGTTCTGCCGGATACTGGACAAGGTTTTTTCCAATGTCGACTCCACGTATTTCAAGACATCGCCGGCATAGGTGATCGAACTGTTCTTCAAATCTTCAGACGACTGATTGGCATTGGCAATGATCAGATTGGCATGTTCCTGCGATTGCCGTACCAGTTCGCTTTCTTCCGTCAATTTGGCAATATAATCTTTCGCCTGTGCTACCATACTGTCCGCATGCCGTTGTGCGTCGGCGATGATTTTGTCCCGTTCGGCCAACACCTTCTTGGATTGATCCAATTCGTCCGGCATACAAACCTTTAAGTCGTCGATGATTTGCAGGATTTCTTCTTCTTCAACAACTTTCTTGTTCGTAAAGGGCATTTTTGACGCATTTAAAATGATGCTTTCCAAATCTTCCAATAATTTATCCGAATTCATCTGCTCCACCTCTATGCCTTATATTTATCTTTAAACTTCAATTTTAATTCACCTTCAACATAACTCGGCACAAGCCCCTCTAATTTGCCTCCGAAACAAGCAAGTTCCCGAATCCCCGTCGAACTGATATACGAATGTTGTGTACTGGCCATGATAAAAACCGTCTCTATCGTCGGTTCCACCTTTTTCATCAATAAAGCACGCTGAAACTCATACTCGAAATCGGTAAGAGCGCGAAGGCCGCGAATAATGATCGTCGCTCCCCGTTCAATCGCATACTGATTTAATAACCCGCCAAAACTGACAACTTCAATATTGGCAATATGTCTTGTCGTTTCATGGAGCATCGCTTCCCGCTCTGCCATGGAAAATAACGGTTTCTTCGTTGGATTTTCAAAAACGGCTACAATCAATCGATCGACAAGTTTACTGCCTCTTTCAAATATGTCAATGTGTCCGTTCGTAACCGGATCAAAGCTACCCGGACAGATTCCGATTCGCACCTTTATACCCCTTCCTTGCAACCGCGGATAAATGATATCTGCGTGTCGCTTCCATAGGTTTTTTTTCTGATAATTGTAAACAGGGGACTATCCGCTATCGGTTCCCGACTGCTGTGCTCCATGAGAAGCAGACCGTCAGACCGAAGCAATGTATGGCGAAAAATCAAGGCAATCGTTTCATTGACAAAATTCTTCACATATGGCGGATCAGCAAAAATATAGTCGAACCGTTCTCCTTGAAGATGTGCCAACATGCGCTTATAATCACCGGCAAGGACAGTGCATCGATCGGCCGCACGGCACAACAACGCATTTTCCCTAATCAGAGCGCCGGTCCTGCTGTCAATAAAAACGGCTTTTGTCGCACCGCGGCTTACCGCTTCCAGTCCCAAGGCACCGGTACCGGCAAAGATATCGAGAACGGCAGCATCTTTCAGCGCCCCGGGCCCGAGAATATTGAACAAACTTTCCCGCGTACTGTCGAGCGTCGGCCGCGTCAGCATGCCTTTCGGCGATTTTAAAAGGCGCCCTCGCGCGGAACCCGCTATAATTCTCACAACACCACCTGCTTGTACACAATCAATTATACACGTTTTTTTATACATATCAAATAGGAAAGGAACATCAGATTAAAATTTTATCAGCTACTTTGTTTTTATTCGTTCCACTTTTAATTCATTGCCATGAAGAAGTCGGATAATGTTATCTTTATGGCGTACGATGACCAGGACAGCAGCCAACAGTCCGAAACCAGTGACCGGGAGAGGTTCATCAAAAAAGTACATCGCAACAGGAACAAGCGCCGCCGCCACGATTGATCCCAGGGATACAATACGCGTAACCGCGACGATGACACACCAAACCAGAAAGACGATCGCCGTTTCAACGGGCGCCAAAAACAAAATAACGCCTAACCCCGTTGCCACCCCCTTGCCGCCCTTAAACTGGAGAAACAGCGAACAGGAATGACCGATAATAGCAATGAGCCCGCCGGCAATCATCAAATAAATCTGATATTCCGGAGCGGCGGCGCCGGCGAGTTTCCCCAGCCAAACACCTGACACGCCTTTGGCAATATCGAGAATCAGCACAGCCAGTCCGGGCATGGCGCCCAACACGCGGTACGCATTTGTCGCGCCGATATTATGACTGCCGTATTCCCGCAAGTCCGTATGGAAAAAAAACTTGCCGACGACAAGTCCGCTGGGGAAAGAGCCGACAATATACGCCAAAAGCAGATACAACAACGACATCATAACGCATCGTCTCCCTTCTTGCCGCGGACGATCAGGCGCAGCGGCGTTCCTTCAAAGCCGAACGTTTCCCGAAGACGGTTTTCCAAATAACGGGTATAAGAAAAATGAAGCAACTGCGGGTCATTGACAAAAAGCACAAAGGTCGGCGGCTGTACCGACGCTTGCGTCATATAATAAATCTTCAGCGGTCTGCCGCCCTTTGCCGGCGGCGGATTGGTCAATTGCGCATCTTCCAACAGTTCATTCAGCACACTTGTCGACACGCGCATGTGCTGCTGTTCCGAAACGTACTTGACCAGATCGGCCAACCGATCGATTCGCTGATGCGTCAATGCCGATGCGTAAAGTATCGGTGCATACTGCATAAAAGCCAGTTCGCAGCGGATATCATCCGTATATTTCAAAGAAGTCTTGCTGTCCTTCGGAACCAGATCCCATTTATTGACAACGATGATACAGCCTTTGCCGGCTTCATGGATATATCCGGCAATTTTTTTATCTTGTTCCGTCACACCGTCAAGGCCATCCAAAACCAATACGGCAACGTCTGATCGGTCAACGGCGCGCAGTGCCCGAACGACGCTGTACCGTTCCACAGGCAAGTCAATTTTTCCCTTCCGCCGCATTCCCGCCGTATCAATAAGGACGAATTCCGTACCGTCGTGCTTCCAATGGGTGTCAATGGAATCCCGCGTCGTACCGGGAATATTGCTGACGATGACGCGATCTTTACCGAGCAGCGCATTGGTCATTGAAGACTTGCCGACATTAGGACGACCGACCAGCGCAATGTGAATAGAGCCGTCATCCTCGTCAAGAACCGGAACCTTCTGAATGTATTTCAAAACCTCGTCCAATAAATCGCCGAGATTCATCAGATTAACTGCAGAAACGCCGATAGGATCGCCCAACCCGAGACCGTAAAATTCGTAAATATTCATTTCCTGCTCAACGCTGTCGATTTTATTGACCGCCAAAATAACCGGCTTACCGCTTGCGCGCAGAAGCGTCGCTATTTCCTGGTCCTGCGGCTGAATACCTGTTTTGCCGTCAACGACGTAAATAATCACGTCCGCCTCATGGATAGCCAGTTCCGCCTGGTAACGCATGCTTGTAAAAATATGATTTTTTTCATCAACAAACTCAATACCGCCGGTATCGACCATCGTAAATTCCTGGTTGAGCCATTCAGCATCAAAGTAAATCCGATCCCGCGTTACGCCGGGAAGATCCTCCACGATGGAGATGCGTTTCTTTACAATTGTGTTGAAAAGCGTTGATTTCCCGACATTCGGTCTGCCTACGACGGCCACTAAGGGTTTATACATACACAATTACTCCTTATCTTCATCCCAATGATATAACAATTGTTTCAGGTCCGGTGCAAATTCGCTGACACGGACAGGAACGCCGATCTCTTTTTCAAATTCCGCCAAAGTCACGTCGTCGAGAAAAATATTCTCGCCTTTCCGCAGCGCCGTTCCGGGAATAATCAGGCCGTCAAAAGGCTGCGACAGCCCCCGCCACGTCCGCAACATATCCGTTGCCGTCAAAAGACCGGCAACGTTAATTTGACTGCCGAAATAGTCATTTTCCACCGGTATGATCTGGCAATGCAAATTGGCAATGCAGATTTCATTGACCAGGTTTTCAATAAATGGCGCCGCCAAGGTTCCCGTAAACAAAGCCAGGTTCAGTTTTCGCGCGTACGTTGCGCGCGTCATGCCGTCCCACTGATGCCATTGTTCCTCAAACAGCCGCAGCATGCCGATGCCGTCTTCAATCTGCTCATACCCGTCATACCAGGCGGCAGGCGGCAACGCCTCATGAGCCTTCAGATAAAATTCGTCGGCAAGATAAACAAAACTGCCGCGTCCCCGTTCCCGGCTGTCCATGATGAAAGGCTTCGCCCGCTCGATAATATCCTTGGCACACGCCTCTGTTACAGGATTCAAAGGCTCGCAATCCTGCCGGAAACGGGTCATGCCCAGGGGCACGACGGCAACACCGAGGACATGATCCCCTAACGACGCAAAATCGCGCAGCGTCTTCGTAAATTCTTCGCCGTCATTATACCCCGGCACTAACACGATCTGACAATACATATCAATGTCATGGGCAGCAAGATTTTGCAATTCTTTCAGAATATCCGCCGTCCGTTCCTGCCGCATCATGCGACTGCGCAACGCACCATTTGTCGTGTGAACGGAAATATGGAGCGGCGACAAGTGGTACTGAATAATCCGTTTCAGATCGGCTTCCGACATATTGGATAAGGTAATAAAACTGCCTGTCAAAAAAGACATGCGATAGTCATCATCTTTAACATAAAGAGATGGCCGCATTCCCTTCGGCATTTGAGAAATGAAACAAAAGATGCAATTATTGCGGCATTGCCGGATATGGTCAAAAACCGCTGATTCCATCGTTATTCCCAAATCCTCGCCAAAACGCTTCTGAAAATAACAGTCCCGCAATGCGTCGCCGTTTTTAACGACTAAATGAACATCTTCATCGGCCAACGCAAAGTTCAAGTCAATCAGGTCCGACACGTTTTGGCCGTTCACGGAAACGATCACGTCTCCCGGCTGCAATCCTTTTTGCGCCGCCCTGCTCCCTGCCGCTACCTTCGAAATGACAGGCTTCAATCTGTTTTTCATGCAGACCCTTTCCTATAAAGCAAAAAAAGGATAACCGGTAATCCCCGGCTATCCTTTCCCGAAAACTTATTTATCTTCTACAGTGTCCCCGATAGTAGCCGCTTCCTCTGCCGCATTTTCCAAATAATTGCGGACTTCCTGCGCTTCTGCATCTTTCTGGACAGCCAGCACACTTAAGGATATCTTTTTCTTATCCGTATCGACAGCGATGATTTTGACATCCAAAACATCACCGATATTCACCAAATCTTTAACGACGGCGCCGCGTTGTTCGCTTAATTCGGAAACGTGGAGCAAGCCCTGCAATTCCGGATCAATAGCCAAGATCGCGCCGAAAGGCAATAACTTCTTTACTTCCCCCTTGACAACATCTCCGACTTCGAATTTTTCAATTGCAGCAATCCACGGATTTTTCTGCAGCGCCTTCAGGGAAAGAGAAATACGGTTCTTTTCCTGATCGAATTTTTGAACCAGCACGTCGAGTTCATCGCCGGCTTTCAAAACGGCGTCAACCGAACTGATCCGTTTCCACGAAATGTCGGAAATATGAAGCAACCCTTCTACGCCGCCGAGATCAATAAAGGCGCCATAAGGCATGATCTTGACAACGGTACCGTGCATAACGGCCCCTTCTTCAATATTTTCCAAAATTTCGGCGCGCTGTTTCTCCCGTTCCACTTCCAAAACGGCTTTACGGGAAAGAACCAGACGATTTTTATGTTCATCAAGGTCAATGACTTTAACGGGGAACGTTTCGCCGACAAGATAATCGAGAGACTTCACGAAACGGACATCCCCCTGTGAAAGCGGAATAAACCCGCGCAGCGATTTAATGGAAACAACGAGACCTGCTTTATTGATCTCCTTGCCAGTACATTCGATCAGTTCATCCGCTTCAAAAGCAGCGCGAACTTCCTTCCAGTCTTCAACCTTCTTCATCTTAACGAGGGAAACGACAATAGCGCCTTCTTCTTTGATGTTGTTGGCAATTTCCACCGTCAATTCATCGCCGATTTTGACAAAATCGCTCGCTTTTTCCGGCGCCGGTACAGCCATTTCCTTCTTCGGCAAAACAGCTTCTGCCTTCGTGCCGATGGAAACATAGGCAGCATCATCGTTCACAGAAATAACCGTGCCTTTTACGACATCGCCTTTCTTTGGATTTTCTTCATAGTCATACTGGTCCAACAATTCTTCACTCATTACTTCTGTGCCTTCTGCTTGCAAATTTTCCATAATCTTAACAACCTCCTGTATTATCCAATCCGGTGTTGAAGCACCGGCGGTGATGCCTATTTCCTTCATGCCGCGGAACCACTTTTCCTGCAATTCGCCTGCCGTCTCAATGTGATAAGTCGGACAGCCCGCATCGCGGCAGACCTCTGCCAGTCGTCCCGTATTGGCACTGTTTTTGCCGCCAATGACAATCATTGCGTCCACTTTTACTGCCAGCTTCACAGCCGCTTCCTGCCGTTGCTGTGTTGCCGTACAGATCGTCATATAAACGTCAAGCTGATCGGTCTTCGTTTCCAATATGGCGGCAATGCGCTTGAAATGCGCCTGTGAAAAGGTCGTCTGCACAACGACGCCCATTCTTTTACAGAACGGAATTTGCTGCGCTTCTTCTTCCTTATCTATTATAATAGCACGATTGCCCCCCCATTGTGAAATACTAATTACTTCAGGATGGGTTTTTTCTCCGATAATAATTAAGGGAATGCCTTCTTCGATAACTTTTTGCGCATCATATTGCGCTTTTTTTACATGGGGACAAGTGGCATCGACCAATTCCAACCGTTTCGCTTCCGCCTGCCGATAAACGGCCGGACCGACACCGTGAGAACGAATCAGGATCTTTGATCGATCGGCCACCTCATCCAAGGAATGAACCGGTGAGACGCCCCGTTCCGCCAGCGCTCCTACTACCTGCGGGTTATGAATAATCGGCCCCAGTGTATGTGTTCCGGCAACGGCCTCGGCTGCAAGGTCGACGGCGCGGCGCACGCCGTAACAAAAGCCGCAGGCCTCTGCAATAATCACGCGCAATTATACTGCACCTCCATAACGATCCAGCAATCGTTCCACCGCCGCATGAACGGCAGCGGTAAAGGTTTCCACATCCTCTTTGCCGCCTGTTCCCCGAGGCGGATATAACGGTTCACCGAAAGCAACACAGACAGGACCGCTCTTCTTCGGCAATGTCCGCGAATTGACGACTGCCGCCGGCAAAACCGGCACGCCCGCTTTAATGGCGATAGCGGCCATTCCTTCATGAAAACGGCCCAATTTCCCCTGATTGCGGCTCGTCCCTTCCGGAAATATGCCCAGCACATGCCCTTCCCGCAAAATTCGGAGCGATTCGACGACGGCTTTGCGATCGACATGACCGCGTCGCACGGGAAAAGTATGAACATACCGCAAGAACCGCCCCATAAGGGGATTTCGAAACAATTCCTCTTTCGCCATAAAATGGATCAATCGCCGCCGCATGGCCGTTCCCAATAACGGCGGATCGAAATAACTGGCATGATTGCAGGCCACAATAAACGCCCCCGACTGCGGTATCCGTTCTGCGCCGTACACCTTCATTCCCAGCCAAACATACGTTACTGCATTGAAAAGAAATCGAATGATCTTGTATGAAAAAGCTCTCATCGCGCCCTCGCCTCAATCAAGCGACAAATCATGTCCGCCGTTTCGTCCAGCGTCAATTCGCTGTTATCGAGCAAAACGGCATCATCGGCTCGGCGCAGCGGTGAAATCTCCCGCTCCGAATCCAACTGATCACGAGCGGCAATGTTGGCGGCAATGTCCGCCAAGGTTTCCGTCCCTCCCGCCGCCTGTACCTCAAGCCAGCGCCGCCGCGCCCGAGAAGCGACAGATGCCGTCAGATACAGCTTCAAATCAGCTTGCGGCAAAACGACTGTGCCGATATCACGGCCATCTAAAATCACACCGCCGCCGGCAGCCATTTCCCTTTGTAATTGTACCAGTTTTCGCCGCACCACTGCAAGAGCCGCAACGGTTGAAACATGAGCAGACACGTCATAACTGCGGATTTCCTTCGTCACCTCTCTGGCATCGACAAAAACGCGGCACCGTTCTTCGCCTGCTTCCAACCGGATCGAAACAGTTTCCACCAATGCCGCCACTTTTTCTTCATCAGCAATCGACAGCTGCCGCTCCAATAATGCCCACGTAAAGGCCCGGTACATAGCTCCCGTATCAATATATAAATAATGCAGCCTCTTTGCCGCAATCTTAGCGGCGCTGCTCTTGCCGGCACCTGCCGGCCCGTCAATGGCGACAGTTATTTTCCTCATTCCGCTATCTCCTCTGCAGCCGCCTTGCCGGCAACAAAACCGGTGGAAAAGGCTGCCTGTAAATTGTAACCGCCTGTAAACGCATCAATATCAAGAACTTCACCGGCAAAATACAGCTGCGGAACGACTTTGGATTCCATCGTCTGCGGATTGATTTCCTTGACGGAAACGCCGCCGGCCGTAACGATCGCCTCGCTGACAGGTCGCGTCGCCGTAATGGTAAGATGGAGTTCCTGCAACGTTTCCACCAAATCCTGCCGCCGCTCTTTTGTCAGCTGACTGACAGGAAGTTTCGCCTCAATGCCTGCTTGTCGCAAAACAACGGGAATCAACCGTTGCGGCAAAAGATCATTCAGCGCATTCCCCATTTGCTTGCGGACATATTGCTGTAAATCCCTCTGCACGCGAGCATCCAGTTTTTCCTTTGTCAGCGCCGGCTTAAGATTCAATGTCAGTTCCAACGGAAAAACGATGTCCTTTCCGTGCGCTGCCGCCGCACTGAGCATTAAAATGATCGGGCCTGAAACGCCGAAATGCGTAAACAGCATTTCGCCGAAACGAGTATCTATTTTCTTTCCTTTTTGCCAAAGTGTTCCCGCCACATTCCGTAAAGACAAACCGGCAAGATCGCCGGGCCACGCTTCAGCGGTCACAAAGGGAATCAGAGACGGTTTCAGGCAACTGACGGAATGTCCCAAAGCGGCGGCAAAGCGATGGCCGTCGCCAGTTGAACCGGTAACGGGGTACGAAACGCCGCCGGTCGTAATGATGCAGGCCTCGGCGGCATACCGTCCCTTTACCGTTTCTACCTGCCAGCCGCCAGCTTCCCGCCATAGGCGCTCTACAGTTTCGTTAAAGTGGATTTGCACTCTATGCTCGCGGAGCTGCCGGTAAAAAAGTCTGCGCACTTCGACGGCGCTGTCGGAACAAGGAAAAATACGACCGCCGCGTTCTTCCTTGAGAGGTAATCCCCATGCCGTCACACGGGCCATCAAATCCCGGTTCGTAAACTGCCTGTAAGCGCTGAAAAGGAATCTGCCGTTTCCCGGTGTGTGGCTGATAAATTCGGCCATGGAGCAAGAGTTAGTAAGATTGCACCGCCCTTTGCCGGTAATTCCCATCTTTTTCCCTACAATATCATTTTTTTCAAAAAGTCGGACCGCTGCACCTGCTTCGGCAGCGGCCAGAGCCGCCATGATACCGGCAGCGCCGGCCCCGACAACCAGAACGTTTTTCATCGTCAATGCGTACCTTTATTTATATCGATATAATTCTCTAACTTCTTCGCGCGTTAAACGGCGGTAAGCGCCGCGCTTGACGCCATGGAGCGTCAGAAAAGCGTACTGTACACGCTTTAAATTATGCACTTTATAGCCGAAATATTCAACCATCCGCCGCACTTGTCGGTTGCGTCCTTCATGGATCGTAATCTCCAACGTCGTCATGTCGTTTGCACCGTCATATCCGTTATAACAGACAATCGCCGGCGCCGTCATTCCGTCGACGAGTTTAACGCCGTCTGCCAGCTTCTGCAAATGCCCTTCGGCAACGCGACCTTTGATTCTGACTTCATACGTCTTATCGACAAGCCGGCTCGGATGCATCAGGATATTTGCCAAAGCGCCGTCATTAGTCAGCAGCAGCAACCCTTCCGTATTTTGATCCAAGCGGCCAACAGGATAAATTCTGTCCTTTACGGCTGAAAAGTAGTCTAAAACGGTTTCTCTTCCCTGATCATCGCTTGCTGTCGTAATGACCCCCTTCGGTTTATTGAAGAGATAATAATGCTTCGGCTGCATCTCCAGCTTCTGCCCGTTGACGACGATGACATCGCGATCAGGATCGACTTTTACGCCCAATTCCTTGACGATGACGCCGTTGACACGCACCTTACCATCCAGGATCAATTGCTCCGAAGCGCGCCGCGAAGCAACACCGCAACTACTCATCACTTTTTGCAATCGTTCCATTTTCTTCCTCCTGTACAGCGCCAGCTGCATCTGCGTCAAAATTTTCTTCCCGTAAAAGGATCGTCAAATCATCTAATGAATTCAAGCCGATACATTCCAAAAAGTACGGTGACGTTCCGTACAAAATAGGCCTGCCAGGCGTATCTTTACGCCCCAGGTCCTGGATCAGGCCCTGCTGCAACAAAGCCGAAACGATATGTCCCGACGAAACGCCGCGCAGCTTTTCTATTTCCGCCCTTGTTATCGGTTGCTTAAAAGCGATGATGGACAGCACTTCCAACGCCATAGCTGATAATTCCGTCGTCCCGCTGCGAACCCAATTGATCCGGTCGTGCAGTTCTTTCTTCGTTGCCAGCTGATACCCTCCGGCTACTGTCAGCAGCGTAATGCCATGCTGTTCATGAAGTAACAGTCGTTGCAGCGCTGCTGCCGTATCCCGTACCGTATCTGCCGTCCATCCCGTATGGGCGCTTAAATCCGCAACGGTCAGCGGTTCACCGCTGAGAAAGAGCAGCGCTTCCAAAATTGCCGTTCTCTCCGGCTCTGCAGTTGTATTGCAAGGCAAGGGCATGTCCATCGTCTCCGTCAGATATAGTCCGGCATTGTCCCATTTTTACTAATTCCAGGACAGCCAAAAAAGTAATGATCAATTCTAATTTCGTACGGCAAGAGCGGAAAATGTCGGAAAGCGTCACCGGTTTCCGCTGTCTGGCAAGCAGTTCCTTCACCCGCTCCATACATTCATCGACCGTATAGATTTCCTGCCGTATCCGTACAACTGCCGGCGTCGATTCTTCCAATGCCAGGAAAACCGTATGAAAGGCTTGATACAGGGCATTTTTTTGAATGGTTCCAGAAAACTTCGGCTCATGCGGCAACGGCGTTCGCTCCCTGTCCAACATATAGCTGCGCGCTTCCCAAAGCGTTCCCATCACTTGTGAAAGAGCCTTCATCCGCCTGTATTCGACCAACTGACGAACCAACGCCTCCTGTAAATCGTCTTCAGCCTCATCGCTTGCTTTCGGTACCTTCGGCAGCAAATGACGTGACTTGATCTGCAGCAGCGTTGCCGCCATCAAGAAAAACTTGCTGCCGTAATTAGCATCGAAAGACTTGATCTGACTTATGTACTCATTAAACTGATCCGTAATCTCCACAATAGGGATATGATAGATATCGACTTTATTCTTCTCGATCAGATATAAGAGCAGGTCCAACGGCCCTTCAAAATCCGATACTTTGTAACGATATTCCCCCATCTCGTCTGCAACGTCCCTTTCAAAGGCATGTAACAAAAAAGGCTTGGATCTACATCCAAACCTTCTGGTCGTCTGCAAAAGGCCCCTGCCGAGCCCCTTTACAATGTTTGATTGAGTGGTGCCGGGGACCGGAATCGAACCGGTACGGATATTTCTATCCGACGGATTTTAAGTCCGTTGCGTCTGCCAGTTCCGCCACCTCGGCATGACAGAAAAACTATGGAGGCGGCACCCAGAATCGAACTGGGGATGAAGGTTTTGCAGACCTCTGCCTTACCGCTTGGCTATGCCGCCATACTATGGAGCGGAAAACGAGGCTCGAACTCGCGACCCCCACCTTGGCAAGGTGGTGCTCTACCACTGAGCTACTTCCGCATGATTGGTGCTCAGGGACGGAATTGAACCGCCGACACGGGGATTTTCAGTCCCCTGCTCTACCGACTGAGCTACCTGAGCAAAATGGCGACCCCGATCAGATTTGAACTGACGATCTTCGCCGTGACAGGGCGACATGTTAAACCGCTACACCACGGGGCCGTTTCCATTCGGAACAGTCGATAACTCCGAACAAGGAAGATTATATCATGACAGAAATCATTTGGCAAGTCTAAAAATAAAAGTCTCTGCAAATACCATTCCGCACTCCATCTTCTTTTGCCGGCAGAAAAAGACGTACGTTTCGTCCCGTCCATCCCCGCCGGAAACGCGGTTATAGTCCGATCGCAGTAAAAGCCCCTTACCTTTCCGGTAAGGGGCTTTTCTGATGGGGCCTTTTATTTTGCATAATCGATCATCCGTGTTTCGCGGATAATAACAACCTTGATCTGACCGGGATATTCCAATTCAGCTTCAATCCGTTTGACAATATCGTGAACGAGGATGACACAGTCGTCTTCGCTCAATTTTTCCGGTTTTACCATAACCCGAATTTCTCTGCCTGCCTGAATGGCGAAACAGTCTTCGACACCGTCAAAAGATTCGGCGATTTCTTCCAGTTTTGTCAATCGTTTCAAATAATTTTCAAGCGTTTCCCGACGCGCTCCCGGACGAGCCGCCGAAACGGCATCAGCTGCCGCGACAAGCACAGCCTCAATCGTGGACGGTTCTTCATCGCCATGATGAGAGGCAATCGCATTGATGACTATTTTTGATTCGCCGTACTTCTTGGCGACATCAATGCCAATGGAAACGTGCGTTCCTTCCATATCATGATCCAACGCTTTGCCGATATCGTGAATTAAGCCGGCGCGTTTGGCCATCGTTGCGTCTACGCCGAGCTCTGTTGCCATGATTCCCGCAAGCTGCGCAACTTCGATAGAGTGACGCAGCACGTTTTGTCCGTAGCTGGTGCGATAACGCAGACGTCCGAGAACTTTGATCAATTCCGGATGGAGGCCGCGCACGCCTGTTTCGTACGTTGCCTGTTCTCCCGCTTCGCGAATCTTCTGATTGACCTCCTTACGAGCTTTTTCAACCATTTCTTCAATGCGCGCAGGATGAATCCGACCGTCGACGATCAATTTTTCCAACGCGATACGGGCAACTTCTCGGCGAATCGGATCAAAACAGGATAATATGACCGCTTCCGGTGTATCGTCAATAATCAAATCGACGCCGGTAAGCGTTTCAATGGCACGGATATTACGGCCTTCACGACCGATGATCCGCCCTTTCATTTCATCGTTAGGCAAAGAAACGACGGAAACCGTTGTTTCTGCCACATGATCGGCGGCACACCGCTGGATTGCCATCGAGATAATTTCTCTGGCCTTCCCTTCAGCTTCTTCTTTCGCCTCGTCTTCGAGATTTTTAATCATAATTGCCGTGTCATGCTTAACTTCCGTTCTGACGTTGTTCAGAAGCAATTCCTTCGCGTCTTCAAAGGTAAGTCCCGAAATCCGTTCAAGCTCCGCCATCTGCCGATCATGGAGCAAATCTACTTTCTCTCTGACTTTAGCGATTTCATTTTCCTTGCGAATCAGCGATTCTTCCTTTTTTTCAATCACTTCCGTCTTTTTGTCCAAATGCTCTTCCTTCTGCAGGAGACGCCGTTCCATGCGTTGTATTTCCGCGCGACGCTCTTTATTCTCGCGTTCGACGTCGGCACGCAGCTTGTGGACTTCTTCTTTCCCTTCGAGGATAAGTTCCTTCTTGTGGGCTTCCGCCGTCTGTCTGGCATTGGAAACAATCCGTTCCGCTTCGACTTCAGCTTGACCCAGTTTTCCTTCAGCTATCTTCACGCGATAATAATAACCGGCGCCAAGACCGATCACGGCGAAGACAACTGCTGCAGCTAGTATTGCCAACATTCCTGATTTCACCTCCTTTTCAATAAAAAAAACCGAACGTACTGTCCGGCTTTTTTAATATGAATCATTAATTTCTTTACTTCATTTTCAAAAAACCTATACCTATGCAAAATAATCTTCAGTCAGGAAACTGACTACTCTAATTGTAGTTTTTTTTCACATTCCTGTCAAGGAAAATACGTTTCCGTCACAGCGCGGATAACGGCCCCCGAAAAACCGCGATAAGCCAGAAAACGGCTTATTTTCCGGATATCCGGCGTTTCTTCCCCGAAGCGTCTGCGCAACAGCCGGCAAGCCGTTTCATAT
Organism: Megasphaera vaginalis (ex Bordigoni et al. 2020); assembly: GCF_900240295.1. Taxonomy (NCBI): domain Bacteria; kingdom Bacillati; phylum Bacillota; class Negativicutes; order Veillonellales; family Veillonellaceae; genus Megasphaera; species Megasphaera vaginalis (ex Bordigoni et al. 2020). Next base: position 81,308 of record NZ_OEQB01000008.1, on the reverse strand, counting down.
TCATCGCCCGGTTCCGCATCGGCCGGTATCGGCAGGTGCCGCTGACGCAATTTATTACAGATGTAACGATGTCCGTACTGTTCTTTTTGGCGATAATAACGATATACTGAGCGGGCCAGACGGCAATCATCAAGCAGCCGTTCTTCCTTAAGACGGCCGACGACGGCGTCGGCCAAACGCCCGTCAATTCCCTTACGCGTCAATTTGCCGCGCATCTCCGCTTCGCTGAGGAAGCGCACACGGAGAAACCGCAGCGCTTCGTTGTAGGCCTCAGAAAATCCCATGGTCACGCATCGGTACCGTCAGTACTCGTTTCCGGAATATCCGTCAGCACTTCATCAAACTTTTCCGGTTCCGCCGCCAACGTATCGCGAATGATTTTTTCCACTTCGTCCGCCACGTCCGGATGTTCCTGAAAGTAAGCTTTGGCATTTTCCTTGCCCTGCCCCAGCCGCTCTCCCTTATACGAATACCAAGTGCCGCTCTTCTCAACAATATCCATAGAAGACGCCAAATCCAGGATCGTTCCTTCCTTGGAAATGCCCGTTCCGTACATGATGTCGAATTCGCAGTTGCGGAAAGGCGGCGCGACTTTGTTTTTTACGACCTTGACGCGAGCTCTGTTGCCGATGACATCGCCGCCGCTCTTAATCGCCTCGCCCTTGCGGATTTCAATGCGGATGGACGAATAGAATTTCAGCGCCCTGCCGCCTGTCGTCGTTTCCGGATTGCCGAACATGACGCCGACTTTTTCACGGAGCTGATTAATGAAGATGACGATTGCTTTCGATTTGGAAATAATCCCCGTCAGCTTGCGCAGGGCCTGACTCATCAGCCGCGCCTGCAAACCGACATGGGAATCTCCCATTTCGCCTTCAATTTCCGCTTTCGGCACAAGGGCCGCAACGGAGTCGACGACAATGATGTCGACAGCGCCGCTGCGCACGAGTTCTTCCGTAATTTCCAGCGCCTGCTCGCCGTTATCGGGCTGGGAAATCAGCAAATCAGCCGTATCGACACCTAAATGCCGGGCATAAACGGGATCTAATGCATGTTCGGCATCGATAAACGCGGCAATACCGCCGTTTTTCTGTGCCGAAGCAATGGCGTGCAACGCCAACGTCGTCTTCCCCGATGATTCGGGACCGTAGATTTCGATGACGCGGCCGCGCGGAAATCCGCCGACGCCGACAGCCAGGTCCAAGGCCAGCGATCCCGTCGAGATGACCTCCATGTTCATCTTCCCGGCCAAGTCGCCAAGGCGCATAATGGCACCTTTACCAAAATCCTTTTCAATCTTGCGCAAGGCATTCTCAAGAGCTGCTTGTTTCGCTTCCATCGTTTTCTCCTATTCTTGGTGCTCCAATACATATTGTAATCCGTAGTATATTGCCCGCGTCGCGGCGCGGTACTTTATTTCCATCCTGTCGCCGGGATAAATATCGCGATGCACGGCCGTTCCCCAGGGACCGTCTATACCGGTGTATACCAAACCGACGGGCCGTTCTTCCGTACCGCCGCCGGGGCCGGCAACACCGGTCGTGCTGACGGCCAGATCGCAGCCGTAAAGCCGGCGGCTGCCGCGCGCCATTTCAGCGGCGGTTTCAGCGCTGACCTCGGTAAAGGTCGCAAGTGTCGCCGGCGACACGCCGAGCAATTTCTCTTTCATTTCATTGCAATAGGTCCCGGCAGACCCGCGAAAATAACCGGAACTGCCCGGGATATCGGTAATCAGCGAACCGATCAGGCCGCCGGTACATGATTCGGCGGCGGCAACAGTTAACCGGCGTCTGCGCAGCTCCCGTCCCAAGGCGGCGGCAATGGTTTCCTCATTAAAAGTGACCGCCGTCCGCGCCAGCCGTCGCCGCAATTCTTTTTCAAGAGGCTGCAGCAGCGACTGTGCGGCGTTTGCCGTTTCCGCCTGTGCCGTCAGACGAACTTCGACGAATCCGGGACGGGCATACATGGCAATTGTCGGATTCGACTGCGCTGTAATCAGATCCATCAACTTTTCTTCCAGCAGCGCCTCACCCATATCGTAAATATTGACGTACAGAGACTGAATGTACCCTTGCGGTCCGAACCGCTGCAGCAAATACGGCTGTACCCGATGCACAAACATCCACTGCATTTCTCGCGGCGGCCCGGGCAGATGGATCAAAACCTTGCCCCCCTGTTCCGCCGCAATCCCCGGCGCCGTACCGGCTTCATTGGAAAAAATAACGGCGCCTTCCGGAATCATGGCCTGCCGCTTTTGGTTAGCCGTCAGCGAGCTCCGTTCGGGATGGTGCGCCTGAAGCCAGGAAGATATGTCTGCCATGACGGAATGATGATAGACCAAGGGGAGCCCAAGCACCTCTGCGCCGACAAGTTTAGTCATATCCCCCTGCGTTGGACCGAGCCCGCCTGTCGTAATGACGATGTCGACACGCTGCAGCGCCGTCTCCAAAACCGCTTTCATGCGCTGCGGGTTGTCACCTACCGTCGTCTGGTACAAAACGGAATATCCCAGGCGATTCAGCTGCTGTGACAAATAGCGGGCGTTATCGTTGCCGATTTCTCCCATAAGCAATTCCGAGCCTGTCGTCACCAGTTCTACAAACATAGCCGCTCCTTTCTCATTCCGCCAATTCTGCAGTCAAATCATACGCAAAGCCCTGCACGATGCGAACGACAACCATATCGCTGGGCTGCAGGCCGGCGGCATTATCCACATAGGTCAGACCATCAACCTCGGGAGCTTGTATCTCAATCCGCCCTACAGCCTGCACGACGCCGTCTTCTTCAACGATCTTTTCCGCCAGAAACGTATGCAACGTTCCTTCGAGACTGCGATTCCTTCGTTCTGATACGGCAGCCTGGATCGACATCAGCATATGATAACGTTCTTCTTTTACTGCGGCAGAAATCTGATCAGGCATTTTGGCGGCTGCAGTCCCGTCTTCCTGTGAATAGGAAAAAACACCGACAGCATCAAACGCCGTATCTTCAACAAAGTTGCAGAGTTCCTGAAACTCCGCTTCCGTTTCGCCCGGAAATCCGACAATAAAAGTGGAACGTAAAGCCAATTTACGGCCATGCCGACAGAGCTTTTGGATCAAGGCGAGGACATCAGCCTGTGAATCGCGTCGATTCATTCGTTCCAATACGGACTGCGCTATATGCTGAAGCGGCAAGTCGACGTAAGGACAGATTTTTTCCTCCCTAATCATGAGCTCCATCAATTCATCGGTAAAGTAATGGGGATATAAATAGAAAAGCCTGATCCAGCGGATACCGTCAATTTCCACCAACTGCCGCAATAACGCGGGCAACAACGATACGCCGGCAATATCGACACCGTAACTCGTCGTATCCTGCGCGATCAGATTAATTTCCTTTACGCCTTCGGCGGCTAGCCTTTTCACTTCCGCAACAATCGAGTCGATCGGCCGGCTGAACAGCGGTCCCCGAACCTGAGGAATAATACAAAAGGTGCAGCCGTTATTGCACCCTTCTCCGATCTTGACGTAAGCGCTGTACGTCGGCGTCGTTCGCACCCGACTCGTATGCTGATCATAGAGGTGACGAACGTCATCCATAAAACAGGCGCGCCGACCTTGTTTGACAGCCTGAATGGCTTCCCAAATCCGATCCCATGAGCCGGTACCGAGAAGAGCGTCGACTTCCGGCATTTCTTCCAACAGGCTTTCTCTATACTGTTGGCCGAGACAGCCTGTAACGATAAGCATCCGGCAACGCCCTTCCGTTTTATAGCGCGCCGCATCCAAAATCGTACGAATCGATTCTTCTTTGGCCTTTTCAATAAACGTACAGGTATTGACAATGATGATATCGGCTGCTGCCAAATCGTCGACAATGCGAAGATGATGATCTTTCAAAATCCCCAGCATCACTTCCGTATCAATTAAATTTTTAGAGCAACCGAGACTGACAAACCCTATATTTTCCATCTACATTCCTTTCCCGAAGCGAATTGTTTTGATCCACCAATCCTGAACCTGCCGCCGCTCTTTTTCGGTAACGACCTGTGCCATGTCAAAAAACACCGGACTGTGGCCCCGTGAATCAACATGAGCCGGTAACGCATCGGTCGTATAGTTTAAATAAAGATGATTTTTCTGCAATATGCCGTCGACAGGTGAGGATAAAAGCCAGTCCATAAAGGCAGTCGCCAACTCATCATCGGCGCACCATTGCGTAAGTGCAGCGCCTGTCAGCCAGTAGGCGGTCCCATCCTGCGGATAAAGGATGTAGATCGGCGCCCCGTCGTTGCGATATTGTCTGGCAGCAGCGCCGTCGGTAATGCCGATCTGGGCGTCATTGCCGGCAACGCGGAGAATAATCGGCGATAAAGACGTGCTGTAAGCACCGATGTGGTTCTGCAAGGTCTTAAAATACAAGGACGCATTATCCTGACCGCGCAGTGAAACGAAATGAAACAGAAAATTTCCCGTTAAATCGGTAGCCGCCAGATCGGGAAACGCAACGACGACTTGCGGATCCGTCAGCAAATCATCCCAATAGTTGATCTCACGACCTCGTCGGGCATAGTAATCGCGACTGACAACAAAAACCAGAGGATCAAACCAAAGTCCCGTCCAATTGCCGTCAGCAGCTTTGAACCGCTCCGGAACCGCAGCTGCCCGCTCGGACGAACTGGCCTTCAAATGTTGTAATCCGTCTTCGCTGTACAACGTTTCTTCCGAAGCAATAACAAAATCCGGGATACGCTCGTTCGGGTCTTTTAAAAGACGGCGTATCGTATCGTCGCTTTCCGTGCGTATCTGGATGCGCAGTTTCGTCTCCTCATAAAAGGCTGCGGCAAGATCCCGATTAACGGCATCCGGCAAATCGGATACGACAACCAGGTGCCGTTCCGCTTCGTAAGCTGCCGCCGCCTTGGCCGCCTGTTGCTCTTCAATGACATAGGCGCATAAGGCCAACACGGAAATAACAAAGAAGATGATGCCGACGAAAGGCATTTGTTTTTTAATCATAGACTCACCTGTTCTTGCTCTTCTTTCTCACCTTTGCACGTCTCTTGACAGGCCGGCCGCCGTCTTGCGCCGCTCTCTTTTCCGGCAGCCGACGCGGCCCAATCAGACATTTGGGCCCGTAACCGATAAGATCGCGGCGGCCGGCGCGGCAGAGCGCCTGATAGACGAGATCGTAATTGGCCGGAGAAGCATATTGCATCAAAGCCCGCTGCATGCGCTTATCTTCTTTGCCGCGGGCAACATAAACGGGCTTTCCCGTAAGCGGATTTTCACCTGTATAATACATTGCCGTCGACAGACTCCCCGGAGTAGGAATAAAGTCCTGCACCTGCTCCGGCTGCATATGCATATCGCGCAAAAATTCGGCCAACGCCACGGCATCGTTCAGCGTACAGCCGGGATGACTGGACATAAAATACGGAACCAAATATTGCTTCTTGCCGATTTGCCGATTGGCTTCGTCAAAAAGTTCTTTAAAACGCAAAAAATCCTGTACGCCAGCCTTCCCCATCAGATCCGTCACATGCTTGACGACATGTTCCGGCGCGACCTTAAGCTGCCCGCTGACATGATAACGACACAGTTCTTCGATAAATTCGGCAGGATTATCCGCCAAAAGATAATCGTACCGCAACCCTGATCGGACAAAAACCTTCTTGACACCTTTTACATGGCGAATTTCCCGAAGCAGTGCCAGGTAATCGCTGTGAGACGCATTTACGTTCGGACAGACTTCACTGCCGACGCAATGCCTGTTACGGCAGGCGCCTTCCGTTTCCTGTTTACGGCAGGCGGCATGGCGAAAATTGGCCGTCGGACCGCCGACGTCATGGATATACCCCTTAAAGCCTGGCAACGTCGTCATTTTCTCGGCTTCGCGCAGCAAGGACTGATGACTGCGATGTTGAATAATCCGCCCCTGATGACTAGCAATCGCACAAAAATGACAATTCCCGAAGCAACCGCGATGGCTGGTCAGGCTGAATTGGACTTCCTGCAAAGCCGGGACGCCGCCGACTGCATCATAGGCGGGATGCCACCGGCGTTGAAAGGGCAATTCGTATATCGCGTCCAGTTCAGCCGTCGTCAACGGCAACGCCGGCGGATTCTGGACGAGATATCGATTTTCCGACGCCTGCACAACCGTCTTGCCGTAAAAGGGATCCTGCTCTTCATACTGTATTTTAAAAGCTTTCGAAAAAAGCTTCTTATCTCTCTTCACCTCTTCATAGGAAGGGCAGAAAACGAGATTCTTCCCTCGCGGCTCTCGGCTTGTAACATAGCAGATGCCGCGGATGTTGTACATTTCCGCCGGCGATTTTCCTTCAGCCAACGCATCGGCTATTTCGACTATCGACCGTTCTCCCATACCGTAGCTGAGTATATCCGCCTTACTGTCAAGCAGAATCGAATGCCGCACCTTATCGGACCAGTAATCATAATGGGCAAAGCGGCGCAGACTGGCTTCAATGCCGCCGATAATGACGGGTACATCCTTGTAAGCTTCGCGCATACGATTGGCGTATACGATGGTAGCCCGTTCCGGACGGCGCCCGATAGCGCCGCCGGGAGAGTAGCTGTCTTTATTACGAATCTTTTTGGCCGCCGTCTTTTCATTCAGCATCGAATCGAGATTGCCTGCCGTAATCAACGCCGCCAGACGCGGTCTTCCCAACGCCTTGAACGGTTCCAACCGTTGCCAGTCCGGTTGCGAAATGAGACCGATCCGATAGCCGCGGCTTTCTAACACTCTGCCGATAACAGCGGCGGCAAAGCCGGGATGATCGACGTAGGCATCTCCGTTGATATAGACGAAATCCAACTGATCCCAACCGCGTTCTTCCATATCGGCGCGGCTCGTGACCAAAAACTGCTGTGACATACAGTCCCCCTATACGAGCAGCCAGGCAATGAGGAAAATAAACAAAACGAGACCGGCAACAATCGTAATTTCCGGCCACCGTCCCTGATTTCGCCTCTTTCTGGCATTTTTTTTGCCCTTCAGATCGCGCTGCCGCGCCTGCTGTACCAGGCGCACATCCGGCTGCGGCGGCTGCGGCGTTATTCCTTGACGGTAAACTTCCACGAGCGCTTTACCGTCAACGCCCAGATAAGATGCGTAGGTACGGATAAAGCCCTTGACAAAAACAGCGCCCGGTATTTCATCAAATCTATTTCCTTCCAACGCTGCCAAATACGCTTCCTTTATATGTACGGCACGGGATACTTCCGGCAAGGTGCGCTCCTGCCGCTGCCGTTCGGCCTGCAGTACTTCTCCGATAGACGACAAAAAAACAGCTCCCTTCTTTCCCCACTACACATTTTCATAATTATATACCACTTGCTCAAAAATTGATATCTTTTTATGAATGCAAATATTTCCGTTCCACTTCTTCGGCAGTCATTAAAATTTCCCTGCCTTTGCTGCCATTGCCGGGCCCGACGATGTGCAGCGCTTCCATGGCATCGACCATGCGTGCAGCGCGGGAAAACCCGACACGGAAGCGGCGCTGCAGCATGGATACCGATGCCTGCCCCGTTTCCAGCACCATGGCGATAGCCTGTTCCATCAGCTCATCTTCAAAAAGCGCATCGGCCTTTTCATCAGACTCATCTTGTGCTTTTTGCACGGCTTCACTGTACACCGGAGTACCTTGAGAACGAATAAATTCAACCAACTCGTCGATTTCTCCATCCGAAATGAAGGCCCCTTGCACGCGGAGCGGCTTCGATGCGCCCATAGGATAAAACAACATATCGCCTTTACCGATAAGCTTTTCGGCGCCGGCCATATCCAAAATGGTTCGCGAATCGATCTGACTGGATACGGCGAAAGCAATGCGGCTCGGCACATTCGCTTTGATCAATCCCGTCAAGACGTCGACGGAAGGGCGCTGCGTAGCCAGGACCAGATGCATGCCGCAGGCTCTGGCTTTTTGCGCCAGACGGCAGATGGATTCTTCAACATCGCCGGAAGCCGCCATCATCAGATCGGCCAATTCATCGATAATGATCACGACAAAAGGCATGGCATCTTCCGGATTGATTTCATTATACCGCGATATATCGCGGGTTTTCGTTTGCGCAAACCGTTTGTACCGGTCATCCATTTCACGAACGGCCCACCGCAGCACATTTGCCGCCTTCTTGGGATCGGTAACGACAGGCGTCATCAAATGGGGAATTCCGTTATAATTGGATAATTCGACGACCTTCGGATCAATCAGCACCAGTTTGACATCTTCCGGCCGCTGCTTGAAAAGAATACTGGCAATAAAGGTATTGATGCATACGCTTTTACCGGAACCGGTGGAACCGGCAACGAGCAGATGCGGCATCTTCGTCAAATCGGCAATAACGGGGTTGCCGGCAATATCCTTGCCCAGGCTGACCGGTACGCCGCGAGCCGCATGCTTGAATGAATCGGTATCAAGCACGTCGCGCAACGCTACACCCGTCAATTTTTTATTCGGTACTTCAATGCCGACAGCAGCTTTGCCGGGAATGGGCGCTTCAATACGAATATCCGTTGCCGCCAACTTCAAGGCAATGTCGTCGGCCAAGTGAACGATTTTGCTGACTTTGACACCGGCCGCCGGTTCCAGTTCGTAGCGCGTAACGGCCGGGCCTTGACTGGCATTCATGATCGTCGCGTCAATATTGAAACTTCGCAGTGTTTCTTGGAGTATCTTTGCATTTTGCCGCACTTCATCGCTAAGTCCCGCCGCTTGTTCCTTGCCGGCATGAAGAATGGAAAGAGGCGGCAGCCGGTACGTCCGTTCTCCCTGAGCTGTCGGCACGGCGCTCTGCCCCTGTGTTCCCACATCAGCGGCAGCATCGATCCGTTCCACTTCAACGGGACGAAGATCGGGAAGATCAAGCGCGATGTCGGCGACAGGCGCAGTTCCTTCCTGCGGCGCCGGCGCAGTGGCGGCAGCGACAGGAACAGCAATTTCCGCCACTGGCTGCAACACGTCTCCTTTTTCCTCCGGTTCCGCTGCCGGCGCTTGTCCGTTCAGCCCGTCGTCAGCCGCCTCCGCAGCCGTGACCGGCACGGTTTCATCGGCAGAACGCGGAGCCGGCCCGTTTTCGTCTTTTTGCGGCAACGATACGTCCGCCTTCTCCCTGCCCCTTGACTCCTCAAGGTCTTTCTCCACGTCGTAGATATGCCGTTCCTGCCACTGTTGGCGCAGTGACCGCGAAGCTTCGTGAATACCGGCGGCAGCCTTTTCCGAGACCTTAACCACTTCTTCTGCGGCCCTGTCGGAAGCAATGGCAACAGGTCGTGAAATAGAAAACTTCTTCCAAATCATGATCGTAATGAACAAAAGGATGAACAGCGCCAGCCCTGCGGCAAAAGAACCGAGAAACGTGCGCAGCAGGGAAACGACAACGGCGCCGACAAGACCGCCGCCGAAACGCAGGACGTCCGACGCGAATTCCGTTCCCTCCGTACTGAGACATAGGTGATAAAAAGCCAGAAGCAAAACATATACCAAGGCGGCGGCAAGCCAATTACCATTCACCGGGCAGGCCTTGCGTACAATAATATATTTTAAGCCCAGTATCAAAACGGCGACAGTAAATACAATGCGACCGAAACCGAACCCCCAGGCCAATGCGGAATCCAGTCCGGCGCCAATGTTTCCGGTACCGATACCGATAACGCCGAGACTGGCGAAGATGCCGAAAAAAGCCAGTACCAACCCAATGATCTCATATTTCATCAGCCCCGCATCGACACGGCACCCACGTCTCTTACCGCTCCTGCGCACCGTTCGCGCCGACGAAGCGCCTTTCATCTTTATTGCACCTTTTTTCCCCTGTGCCAATCCGTTCACCTTCCAAAGCGAGTTTACATCTGCTCAAACCGTTCATTTATTTGCTTTTTCAATCAAACAGAAAGCCGCCAAGATGTCTCAGCGGCTCTATCGTCAGCAGTATACAAATAAGAAAAAGAGCCCCACCATGCCGTTTATAAACCGAGTTTTGAGCCTGCCTAAGCAGGTGGGTGTCCTCCTATGAGGTTCAACAGTCCCGCAAAAGGCATTGTTTTACCGCAATAGAGCCCGGACTCCCAATGTATGAAGTGTTGGTTCAAAACATCGAGACCATTTACGCACACAGTAGGGTTTTCTCTTGTGTATAGTATATCAAATTAATGTGAAAAATCAAGTCATGACGCAGAACAGCTGCCGTTCCGCCTAAATGGCCGATGCATTTTTGAAAAAAGCGGCGCCGTTTTAGCGGATACGCTTAAAGGCGTTTCGTGATCAAGTCACACCCCATGTACGGTCGCAGTGCTTCCGGCACAATGACGCTGCCGTCGGCTTGCTGATAATTTTCCAAAATGGCGGCTACCGTCCGGCCGACGGCCAGGCCGGAGCCGTTCAAGGTATGAACGTATTCCGGTTTGTCCTTCGGCGAACGACGGAACCGAATATTGGCACGGCGAGCCTGGAAGTCTTCCGTGTTGGAGCACGAAGAAATTTCCCGATACTTCTGTTGGGCAGGGAACCAAACCTCCACATCGAAGGTCTTGGCCGCCGAAAAACCGATATCGCCGCTGCAGAGGCACACGACATGATACGGCAGTCCCAACTCCTTCAAAATGTCTTCCGCATTCCGTGTCAGCTTATCCAGTTCATCATAACTTGATTCAGGCGTTACGTACTTGACCATTTCCACCTTATGGAACTGATGTTGACGGATCAGCCCGCGCGTATCGCGGCCCGCCGAACCTGCTTCGGCGCGGAAACACGGCGTCAGCGCCGTCAAATAAATCGGCAGTTGAGCACCGTCGATGATTTCGTCACGATAATAATTCGTCAGCGGCACCTCAGCCGTCGGAATCAGGAAATATTCCGTTCCTTCGAGACGGAACATATCTTCGTAAAACTTCGGCAGTTGCCCTGTTCCCTGCATGGATTCGCGATTGACGATATACGGTGGGATCACTTCCGTATACCCGTCCTTTTCCGTATGCCTGTCAAGCATGAAATTGTAGACGGCGCGTTCCAAACGGGCGCCGGCGCCAACATAAAAATAAAAGCGTGAGCCTGTAACTTTAGCGGCCCGTTCGGCATCGAGAATACCCAGTCTTTCTCCTACTTCCCAATGATCGAGAGGTTGGAAATCAAAGCTGCGCACTTCGCCCCACTTACGCACTTCCGGATTGTCGCTGTCATCATTGCCGAAGGGCACGGAAGCGTGACACATATTGGGAATCATCAATTGAATATCCCTGAGTCTTCCTTCTACATCGCGAATTTGTTTATCGAACGCATCGATTTCATCGCCCAGTTTTTTCATGGCTTTGATTTGTTCACCGGCATCTTCCTTATTCCTTTTCAAACGACTGATCTCTTGCGTCGCCGTATTCCGTTCATTCTTCATCGCTTCCGCTTTTTGGATCAATTCGCGCCGTTCTCCGTCCAAAGTTGCAAATGCGTCCAAATCAACCTTTGCGTGCCGGTTTTCAATATTAGCCTTCACGGCAGCCAGATTTTCACGTATAAATTTAGTATCTAACATCGCTGATCGTCTCCTTTACCGTCTTGAAATCATAATCCTTTTTGTTCAATACCGCTGTACAGGTACCCCATATGAAGAGTTGAATTTAAAAGCACAAAACGCCACTTACCATTATGACATTCCAAGACATTTATGCAAGTGTTGTCTTGCTTAATTTGCCAGAAATGACTCATGTCCAAGCCCAGCAGATCACAAATAATCGCTTTGTTAACGGCGTCATGAGCCGCTACCAGAACGGTTTTCCCGTCATACGCTTCGGCATACTCGGCAAAGGCGTCCCTGACGCGACGCCGCACGTCTTCCAGCGACTCGCCGCCGTCTCCCGGCATGGTCACCGTCTCCGGCCGCTCATGCCAGGCCGCGAATTCCGCCGGATAAGCACGCCTGATCTCATCGGCCAGACATCCCTCCCAAAGACCGTGATTGATCTCCAGCAATCGTTTGTCCTTGATAACCTGGAGCCGGTGCAGATCGGCGCAGAAAGTACACGTAAGATACGACCGGCGCAGAGGGCTGGAAATGCAGACATCGATCGGGACCTGACGCAGCCCTTCGGCAACCAGATGCCCCTGCTGCACCCCCTTTTCGCTGAGCGCCGTATCTTCCTGCCCTTGATAACGGCCTTCAATGTTCCACTGCGTTTCTCCATGTCTGATTAAAATGATTCGTACCATACCTACCTCCTACGACTGCGTTTCGCAATGAATCAGTTTCATGCCGAGTATCCCGTCTATAGAGCGAAGCTTCAACATAATATCGTTCGGAATGTCATCCTGCACGGCAATCGCCATGATATTATGCCCCGCTTTTGTCATCTTGCCGACTTGCATGCCGTTAATATTGATATGAGCCTGCCCCAGGATCGTGGAAATCTGGCCGATCATGTTCGGCTGATCGATATGCGGCGCCAACAGCAGATAGCCTTCCGGAGTGAAATCGACACGATATTCATCGATCTGTACGATCTTGGCTTCCGTATTATTAAACAGGGTTCCGACTAAAGAGTGTTCTCCTTTGTCCATCTTAATGCGAACCGTAACGGCATCGAGGAAATACCCTGCGTCATGGGACTTGATTTCCTTGACCGAAATATGGCGTGTCCGGGCAACTTCCGGCGCATTGACAAAATTGACCGATTCCTGAAGAATCGGATTAAGAGCACCTTTCAGGACGGCTGTCGTCAAAAGGCCGATTTCCGTATCGGCCAGTTTGCCCGTATATTCGACACTGATTTCCCGCATCGGTCCTTCAGACAGATAAACACCGAGAATGCCCATCCGTTCCATCAGATCAAAATACGGCTGAATCAGCGTATACACGTTTTTCGGAATCGGCGCCATATTGACGGCTGTCGGTACCGGTTCACCGCGCAGCGCCGCCATGACGCCTTCGGCAACATCCAGGGAAACGCCCTCCTGCGCTTCAATCGTCGAAGCCCCGAGATGCGGCGTAATGACGACGTTGTCCATGCCGATGAACGGATTGATATCCGTTGTCAGCGGTTCCGTCGGAAAAACGTCAATAGCGGCCCCCGCCACGTGACCGCTCTTCAGCGCTGCCGCCAAAGCTTCAATGTCGAGAACAGCGCCGCGGGAAACATTGATAAGACGGACGCCCTCCTTCATTTTAGCTATTTCGGCGGCGCCGATCATGCCGCGCGTTTCCTTCGTCAGCGGCGTATGGAGCGTAATGTAGTCCGCTTCTTTCAGGAGCGTATCCAGATCAACGAGCTCAACGCCCAACTGCTTGCCCCGCTCTTCGGGAATGTAAGGGTCACAACCGATCGTTCGCATTTCCATGGCCTGCATCCGCTTGGCAATACGCGAGCCGATACGGCCGACACCGACGATACCAATCGTTTTGCCGCGCAATTGGATGCCCGTAAATCGTTCCCGATCCCATTCGCCGGCAAGAAGTGAATTATACGCTTGCGGAATATGGCGCGTGACAGCCATGATCATGGCACATGTATGTTCCGTCGCCGCCACCGTATTCGATTCCGGCGCGTTAACGACAATAATGCCGCGCTGTGTGGCCGCCTTGATATCAATGCTGTCGACGCCGACACCGGCGCGGCCGATCACTTTCAACTTCTTCGCCGCCGCAATAACGTTAGCCGTAACATGTGTCATCGAACGCGTTACCAAACCGTCATATTCTCCGATGCAGGCGATCAGACCGTCTTCATCCAAATTCGTCTGCACTTCCACGTCATACCCGTTCCGGCGCAGCAATTCCACGCCTTTTTCCGATACATCATCGCTGACCAATATCTTCATTTCCTTTACCTCCTTATGCTCCCTACCGTCTCTTGCGGAACTCGTCCATAAATTCCGCCAGCACTTCACAAGCCTCCACGGTGACGGCGTTATAAATCGACGCTCTGCAGCCGCCAAGCGAACGATGGCCTTTCAGGCCGATAAGCCGCCGCGCCGCGCCGGCGGCAACGAAGGCCTTTTCCAATTCCGGCGTCGCCAACCGGAAAGTTACGTTCATTAAACTGCGCGAATTAACGGCGGCATGACCGCGGTAAAAACCGTTACTCCGGTCAATGGCATCGTAAACGATAGCCGCTTTTTGCCGATTGCGCATTTCCATCGCCGTCAGACCGCCGTTCCGGTCGATCCAATGCAAAACTTGATTGACAAAATAAATGGCGAAAACAGGCGGTGTATTATACGTCGAATCATGTTCGACAAAGGTTCGATATTGCAGCATTACGGGAATATCCGTTCGCGCCTGCTGCAGCAGCGTATCCTTTATGATCGCGACAACGGCGCCGGCAGGTCCGACATTTTTCTGCACCCCTGCATACAGTAAATCAAAATCGGCCACATGAACGGGGCGCGCCAGAAAATCACTCGACGCATCGCAGATGAGCGGCAGTCCGAGATGCGGATACTGTTGCCATTCCGTTCCGTAAATCGTATTATTGGACGTAATATAAAGATAATCCGTATCGTTTTGAAGGTGAATCGCGTCGATTTCCGGTATCCTTCCGAAATCTTCCTTTTTACCGCTGGCCGCTTCATAGACCGGCCCGAAAAAGGCGGCAGCTTCCATCGCTTTCGTTGCCCAAACGCCGGTATTGACATACGCGCCGCGCCGTTTCAGGAAATTGGCGCCATGCATCAGAAATTGCATGCTGCCGCCGCCTTGCAGAAAGACGATGTGGTACCCGTCGGGAATACGCATCACCTTTTTCAGCAGCGCAATCGTATCGGCCTGCAGTTCCTGATAGGCCGCACTGCGATGACTGATTTCAACGATACTCATACCGGTATGATTGAAATCGAGAAAATCGCGTTGTACTGTCTGCAAGACGGAGAGCGGCATCGCCGACGGTCCGGCATTAAAGTTATAAACTCGTTCCATACCCTGACACCTCTTCAGAAAAAATTAAAAACGGAGAAGTCGTCCCTTTGGGACGAGCTTCTCCATCTCGCGGTACCACCCAATTTGCCGTACTGGAAACAAAAAGTTCTCGCCCCTGAAAAGGGACGAGAACCTATTTCCCGCGTTGCCACCCAACTTGCCGTACGGCCATCTTTGCCAGCTGTACCGGGCATACCCGTCAAATTCATCATTTGCCGCTCCGGAGTGGAACGCCTCACCGTCATGCTGCCTCACAGCGACCGGCAGCTCTCTGAAAAGAATGGCAATTTGCTTCTCCCTCATAGCGTTTTCATAATTTCTTCTTATTATATCCAGCCGTCTGCCATCTGTCAAGGAAAGGACAAATGTCATTTATAAAACGACATGCTTATTTTTGATTGTGGCAGAGATCGGCAGAAATGCTTTCCAAATCCTTTTGCTTGCTTTCCACTCCCAACGAAAAGACGATGCAGGAAACGGCAACAAAGACTGCGGCGAACAGATAAAACACCGTCGTCATCTGTGCTCCTGCCGCAATCATCTCGCCAACCAGGAGAGGCGCCGTCATGCCGCCGATGCGGCCAAATCCGGCGGCCCAGCCGCTGCCGAGAGCGCGTATTCGTGTCGGATATAATTCAGGCGTATAGGCATAGATAACGCCCCAGGCGCCGAGATTGAAAAAAGACATGACTGCGCCCCATCCCATCAGAGCGACAGCCGTCGCGGCATGACCGAAAAAATATCCGGCAACGCCGCTTCCTAAAAGAAACAAGGACAGCGTATACCGACGACCAATAAAATCAACGAGCCAGGCAGCCGCATAATATCCCGGTAATTGCGCCAAAGTCATGACCAATACGTAGGAAAAGGTCTTGACGACAGTAAAGCCTTGCTGGTACACCAAGGACGGCAGCCACATGAAAATGCCGTAGTAACTGAAAACGATGCCGAACCAGGCCAACCATAACATACAGGTACGGCGGCGAAACTGCCGTGACCAGAGCAGGGAAAAGGACGCTTCCTCAGGCTCATAAGCGGCTTCCGCCGCAAACGGCTGAGACGGTACCTGAAGACGTGTTTCCAATTCCCGAACAATCGTCTTCGCCTTTTCAAAATCACCTTTTTTCAGCAAATAACGCACCGACTCCGGCATATGAATGCGGATCACGAAGGTATAGAGAGCAGGTAAAGCCCCCAAGGCAAACGCCCAGCGCCACCCATAAAGAGGAATGAAAAAATAGGCAATAAGCGCCGCGGCGATCCAGCCGACGGCCCAAAAACTTTCCAGAAGGACCAGAAAACGTCCCCGAACCCGTGCCGGTGAATATTCCGTAATCAACGTTGCCGCTACAGGCAGTTCTCCTCCCAGCCCGAAGCCGACGAGAAAACGGAAAAGTAAAAGCGTTTCGTAATTCCAGGCCAGCGCGCAAAGGCCGGTAGCCACGCTATACAACAGAATTGTCGCCGTAAAGATCTGTTTCCGCCCGAAGCGGTCGGCCATTGTTCCGGCCACAACGGCACCGAGAGCCATACCGATGAGCCCGATGCTGCCAATAAATCCCATTTGTGCCGGCGCCAGCTGCCAATCCTTGGCCAGAACCGGCAGGACAAACGCGATCAGCCCCGTGTCCATGGAATCAAAAAGCCACCCCAGGCCGGCAACAGTCAGCAGTTTGTAATGAAACGTACCAACAGGCAAAGCTTCCAATCGTTCTAAAATCATACGTTCATCTCCCTATATATACATCTGTCATGACAACTGTAAACAATACAAATTATAGCAGAAAAAACAAAAAAAGCAACAGGAATTCCTGTTGCTTTACTTCCCGTTGCCCGTCAATCCTCATATAAGACACCGCTTCGGCGCAGAGCCGCTTCAATGGCGCGCAACTCTCCTTCCGTAGCGGCCTCGACCAAATGGGTATGAATACCGCCGCTGATCTTGCTGAGCAGTTCGGCGTTGGCCTCGGCCATGCGCTGCAAATATGCGTTAACGTCGCGCCGTGAACGAAGATGCAGGCTGCCTTCCAAATTACCGTACACATCATGCTCAATGACAACATTATGAACGATACCGCCGTTGTCGACAATGGCTTCTAATTCCTGCCTCATTTTGTCGGCGCCATGACAGCAGACAAAAACGCGCCGGACGCGGCCATGTGCCGACGTCAGCATCTGATATCCGCGCGGTGTGGAAATGATCGGCACTCCTTGCGCACGCAGAACGGCGACATCGCCGACGATAATCTGGCGGCTGACCTGACACTGCCGGGATAAAGCCGTTCCCGTCAACGCGTTGGGCGAAGACGACAAAAGCCTGACGATTTCCTGCCGGCGTTCCTCTCCATCCATTTCACTCGTCTCCTTCCATTTCAACCAATTCGTGATACAGCGAAATCTCTTCCCAAGAGGCCCTAAAAAAAGACGCTATGCCGCATCCCCATAAAAGTCCGGTAAAAAATCCGGTAACGGTGCCAAGACCGATCTGGATAAGCCACGACAACAGATACAGAGGATAATAAAAAGCAAATACCTGAATGGCAATAAAAAAGAAAAGCCAACTTGCATAAAAAAGCGGCGTCCCCTTCAAAGGCGGGCATTGCAATTTTCCGATATCGGCAAAATAACGAAAATGCGGTAATTTATCGCGATGATAAAAGGAAACTGCGCCACCGATCAACACGCCGAGAAGAAACCACAAAAGCGTCATAAATAAAGCCTGGGCATAATAACAAATAATCGCTGCAGCCCAAAGTAAATACATAACGTGAGCAGAAAAAAAAGTCCACACGGAGCAGATGCACTGCCGGCGAAACCGGCATACATACAGGAACAAAACGACGGCTACCGTAATTTGGAATCCTGTAAACAAGGTATATAACTGGATCAATGCTCCTCTCTCCTTCCGGCGGCAACTGATGATACCAGTATCTTATCACATTTTCCTGCAAGAGGCATACAAAACCGGACAAAAAAAGAGTCTGCCGTATACTTTACCTACGGCAGACTCTGCTGCAATACCTGTTTATAACGCGGAAAAATCGATTGTGGCAAAAAGATCATCAACGGTTTCCGCACGGCGGATCTGCGTCACCGTACCATCCTCATGAAGCAACAGTTCTGCCGAACGGAGCTTGCCGTTATAATTAAATCCCATCGAATGACCGTGCGCCCCGGTATCGTGAATAGCCAGGATATCACCGTCTTCGATTTTCGGCAACTTACGGTCAATTGCAAATTTATCGCAATTTTCGCAAAGCGATCCGGTAACGTCATAAACATGATCGAGAGGCGCTTCTTCTTTTCCCATAACCGTCAGATGATGGTAAGAACCGTACATGCCGGGACGCATTAAGTTGGCCATAGAAGCGTCGACGCCGATATATTCTTTCCAAATATGCTTATGGTGAATCGCCGTCGTCACCAAATACCCGTAAGGCCCCGTAATAGCGCGGCCGCATTCGAAGGAAATGCGCGTTCGGTGAAGTCCGACAGGCTCCATAATCTCTTCAAAATACCGCCGAATACCGGCGCTGAGTTCAGCGTAATCGACAAAGTTTTCTTCCGGACGATACGGCAGTCCGATACCGCCGCCGAAATCGAGGAATTCAATATCGATGCCCAAAGTGTGATGAACTTCGGCAGCTAATTCAAACATCATTTTGGCCGTATGAATCAGGCCGCCGGCATTGAGTTCATTGGACACGACCATCGTATGCAGGCCGAAATGCTTTACGCCTTTCGTCTGAAGAATCGTGAGAGCTTCAAAGATTTGCTCCCGCGTCATACCGTATTTAGCCTCTTCCGGCACACCGATAATATCATTGCCGCCCTGCAACAACGGGCCGGGATTATAGCGGACACACATCCATTCCGGCAACGGCCCGTTTTCTTCCAAGTAATCAATCAGCGAAATATCATCTAAATTGATCAACGCACCCATTTCCAATGCCTTTTGATACTCTTCGTACGGCGTATCATTTGATGAAAAAACGATATCTCTGCCGCCGATGCCGACCTTTTCACAAAGAATCAATTCCGGCAAAGAACTGCAGTCCGCACCTACGCCTTCATTTTGGAGCAGGCGCATGATATACGGATTCGGCGTCGCCTTGACAGCAAAATATTCTTTGAAGTCATACGCCCAAGAAAAAGCATTGATCAGCTTACGGACATTATCAATAATCGCTTTTTCATCGTAAATATGAAAAGGCGTCGGATATTGCTTTATAATCTCGCGAATCTGCGTTTCCGTAAAAGGCACTTTCTTTTCATTCATGACAACGATTCCATCCTTTCTGCAAAAACCTGCAACTCTTTCCCTTATATCCATCCATTCTTGTCTCTTTTTCACGTTTATTATATAATAGTGCAAGGTAATTTGTAAAATAGATTATATCAATAAGATTGATTTGATATTCGAATGACGAGGTATGTGCCATGGATACAATCACGCTGCGCACCTTTATTACGCTGGCGCAGATCAAAAATTTTACCAAAACAGCCCAACAACTTTTCGTTGCCCAATCGACAGTTACAAATCGGATCCGCGATCTGGAATCGGAACTGGGTACGGCCTTATTCACGCGCAACCACAAACAAGTAGAACTGACGAGAGAAGGAAACACATTCCTCGACTACGCGCAACGCTTTGTCGAATTGGAAATAAAGGCCCTGCAGGAATTACAGTTGGCACCTGCCTATACGCGGCAGATTCGTCTGGGAACGACCAATACGATCTATGAATGTCACTTGCAAAAGAAATTGCTTGCCTATTTGACGGCAAAACCGCCTGTCTCTGTTGAAATTACGATCAGTCATACGAAGGAAATGTTGGAAATGCTGCAAAGCGGTCTTCTTGACGCCGTTTTTTCTTTCACGTCTCTATACAAAGAAGGCTTTATCTGTCGCCCCTACCACTGTGACACGATGCACCTCGTCTGCGCCGCCGCCAATGATGAATACAGAAACGGCATTTACCAGCGCGATCTGCAGACAATCGATTACTTATTCTGCAATTTCGCCCTGCAAGGCGTCGGCCTTTACATTCGCGACCTTTTCCCCAAACATCATCGTTTTCCCATAGAAATAGACAACAGTACGAAGCTGCCCCAATACGTTGCCGCCGGCCTTGGCTATACCTTTCTGCCAGAAAGCTTGATTGAAGAAGAACTCATTCAGCGCCGCCTTCGTTCAATTCCCCTGCTTGATTTTGCGCCGCCTCAAGTCGACAGCTACTACATTACGCGCAATCCAAATACGGTACCGCAAAAACTGGAGCAAGCCCTTTTGCTGTAAGCATGACCGGATCGTGCTATGAACACAGGCGGTATTCACACGGTACAGAGAGAGAGAGCTCTATCAGCAGCAAAAAGAACAGCAGGCAAAATTTCTTTGTGCCTGCCGTTCTCACGGCAACCTTGAAAATAAAGGGGCCTAATTCTTTTCGGACCTTTCCAGCCCGTAGACTTTTTGATAATGAAGAAGCTTTTTCAAACTGATTTTAGAGCCGCCGCAGGCTTCTACAACAATATTTTTATATGGCTTCAACAGCGGTAAATTATCATACACGACAGACAAAGAAGCGCCGCAAGCCGGTTCCACCAAGGTACGGCACTCATCGGCAAAGCGAAGGCAGGCCCGCACCGCGGCGGCGTCACTGACAATACAAGGGACAACCCGATATTGCAGCGCATAATCCAAAGCCTGTTGGGCCACTTTCTGCGCGCCGAGACTGGTCGCCACCGAATGAATGCCGTTAAGCGCTACCAAATGACCTGCCTTGACTGCGGCGGCTAAGGACGCTGTTCCTTCTGTTTCCACCGCAATAACAACCGTGTCTGTCCAACCATTGCGAATCAGCCCTTCCATGACGCCGCAGAATAAACCGCCGCCCCCTACGGAAAGGATAATACAGTCAGGCTGGCTGTCACATTGTTCTTTTAATTCATCGACGAGTGTTGCGTGTCCTTGCCAAAGAAGAGGATGATCGAAAGGCGGGATATAAGCGCCCTGTCGATTTGCCAAAAGTTCCCGCGCATAGGCATCGGCTTCATCCCAGACGTCACCATAAATAATGGCTTCCGCTCCCTGTGCACGCAGCAGTGCAACAGTCTCCTGATCCGTCGATTTCGGCACGACGACAGTAACCGGTATCCCTAACTTATGACCGACATAGGCTGCGGAGAGACCGGCGTTGCCTCCCGATGAAGAAATGAGACAAGCCGCTCCGTCAGCTACAGCCTGCCTGCACAGTCGTTCCATACCGCGCAGTTTAAACGATCCCGACGGCTGCCAGGCATCCATTTTTACCGCCACCTTGCGGCCCTGTGCATGTTGACTGAATAATTCAATTAGCGGTGTCTGCGAATACAATTGCATGCCACTCACGCTCCTTTGCTGGAATACTTGCGCTATTTATTGTATACTAAGACTATAATTTCATTATATCGAAATTTCTATATAATGAAATTATTTCCTTTATAACGGAATTATAGTCTATTATTCTTGTTTTGGCAAGTGTCATATGTGAGGTGTTTTATGGATACTATTAGTGAAAATATTGGGAGTAATCTCAAATTTATCCGCAAACAGCGAAACCTGACTTTAGAATCGCTTTCAGCGGCATCCGGTGTCAGCAAAAGCATGATAAGCGAAATTGAACGAGGTATCAGAAATCCTTCAATTTCGATATTGTGGAATTTAGCAAATACGTTGAAGACACCGCTGAATTTTTTCTTAAAACCGCAAGGAACGCAAGGGGCCGTCATTTATCGGCCTGTCGCGACATCTGTCGGCGATGATGAAACAGGCTGCATTTATCATCCGCTCATGGAATTTGACGAGTCTAAAGGGATTGAATTATATACCTGTACTTATCAGCCAGGCGGCTGTACAGCCAAACAAGTCCATTATGCCGGTGTCGAAGAGTATGCCTTTATTGCATCAGGCAACATCACGCTGCACCTTCCCGATGAAAATCTGACGGCAGCGGCCGGTGAAGTTCTCCACTTTCCCGGCGATAAACCGCATTGGTATTCCAACGACAGCCTGGACACAGCCGCTGTCTTCGTAATGATGTATTACCCCAAACTTTGACAGTACCCCGTCCGGAAAAAAACTGCCGCTTGATTGCAATGCCGCCTTACATGCAAAAAAGGTCTTGCCTTAAAGGCAAGACCTTTTTATTCTGTCTCTTACTGTGCTTTGGCTACGTCTACCAATTTTGCAAACCCGGCTGCATCATTGACAGCGAGATCGGCGAGCATTTTACGGTTAACGATAACACCGGCCTTCGTGAGACCGCAGATAAACCGGCTGTAACTCATACCGTTGGCACGGGACGCGGCATTGATACGGGCAATCCACAATTTGCGGAATTCACGTTTTTTCGTGCGACGATCACGACGAGCATAGAAAAGCGCCTTCATGACACTTTCGTTTGCTTTTTTGAAGAGACGGCTGCGCGTACCGCGATAGCCTTTAGCCATTTTCAAGATTTTTTTATGACGAGCGTGTGCTGTAACACCGACTTTAATTCTAGCCATTATATGATTCCTCCCAATTTACAATTGCAAACTACGACAGCTTATGCGTACGGGCACATTTTACGAATGGCATCAAGATTGGTTTTGGCCACTAATGCCGCTTTACGTAAGTTCCGTTTCCGTTTTTGAGATTTCTTTTCCAAGATATGACTCTTATAAGCCTTCGCACGTTTGAATTTACCGGTTCCCGTCAAGGAAAAACGTTTTGCCGCAGCGCGGCGGGTTTTTAATTTCCGCATGATACAATATCCTCCTCTTACTTCACCTTATTGACAGCCATAACCATCGTCATGTTTCTGCCCTCTATTTTCGGCTCTTTTTCTACGTGTGCAAGTTCTTTCAGTTCATCAGCGAAACGAATCAGCAAATTTCTGCCCAATTCAGGATGGCTCATTTCACGGCCGCGGAACATGATCGTCACCTTGACCTTGCTGCCTTCACCTAAAAACTTTTCTGCAGCCTTCTTTTTGACGTTGAAATCATGGTCTTCAATGTTGGGCCGTAATTTGACTTCTTTCAACGTCAGCACTTTTTGTTTCTTCTTAGCCTCTTTTTCGCGTTTCTGCTGTTCGTAGCGATACTTGCCATAATCCATAATACGACAGACAGGCGGTTTGGCATTCGTAGCAACTTCAACCAAATCCAACCGGCGTTCTTCAGCGATCTGCAGAGCTGAACGAAGCGACATGACGCCAAGCTGTTCGTTCGTATCACTTACTACGCGGACTTCACGGGCTCTGATTTGTTCGTTAATACGCTGTTCCTTACTAATCGTCTTTCACCTCCATAAAAAAAGAACGGACAGCATGGGCTATCCGCTCTTACCGTACAACATAAACCCTAGTAACGTAACGTCGTGTAAGGTGAGAAGCGGATAGCCTCTGCTTGATTTTAACGAATTTATTTTATCAAATATATACGCACGCTGTCAAGAAAAATATTCTAATCTCATCGTTTGCGAAGCACGAAGCGGTAATCTTGTTCCGCCTTCGGATATTTATTCCTGTCAATTTCGCCCATAAACTCTTTCAGCGGCCTGGCATAGGTCTTCCGATTTCCGTCCAGCGCTTTGTAAATAACGAATTGAGCACCCGTTTCCGTATGTTCGGCCAAGGTGATGATCTGGTACGTACCTCCCTTGAAATGAAGCCAAATTTCCTTTTCTTGCGGTAAATCTCTCATGCGTTCCTCCTTTTGTCCGACTTGCCAACTATGCCCTACATTGTAGCACACCGAGACTAAAAAGTCGTCATTTCGACAAATATTTTTTCCGCATACGTATCCGTCATGCCGGCGATGTAATCAATACAGGCAATTCGGTAATCGCGCTCCGTCGAGCTGATGCGATAGAGCACGGTATTGCCGAAATCGTTGCCGAATTTATCGTGCAGCGCCGTTTTCCTGCCGACGTCGGACAACTTGTACATCCGTTCCAGAAAATGACGTCCCAGCGTCGGGTAATCGTGCTGCAGAAGGCGAAGATTGTCTAAGGTTCCGTCGCCGGCATAGCATTCTTTTAAAAGAGAGTAAATTGATTCCAATATCAGACGAGCGTAAGCATGGTAAATTTCCAACCGTTTGCTGCGATAAATATGCTGGTAATTAAATTTCATGACTGTATCCATAAGTTGCAAATGTGACGCCGACAAGACCAACCCTTTTTCCGGCGTGCTTTCGCGGCAAATATCCGTTACCAGCGGATACATAATGGCTGTATTCGTAACCGATTGGAGATTCATCCGCAGATGACTGTTCAATTGCCGCAACAGCTCCTTCAGCGGCTGCCCGTCCTCTTTAAGGATGTGCAACCTGACGGCGTCCTCAATATCTCTGCCAAGATAAGCGATCTTATCGGCAATTTTGACGACACAGCCTTCCCAGGTGTACGGTTCATACTCATTAGGGCGACGGATCACGTCCAGATCAAGGCCTTCCCGTCGCGGCCGCAATACGGTTTGCCGCACTTCGCCGCAATGACTGATAATGCCGTCACGAACGGCATACGTCAACATCAGATTGCTGGTTCTGCCGGCAGGATCCAACAAGGTCTCAATGGAATCGACTACACGCAACCCCTGCCGTTCATGCCAGAACGTTTCCCCCAATTCCTTCTTACTGATTTCCCACAACACCCGTTCTCCCAAATGCCCGAAAGGGGAATGCCCCAAATCATGGCCCTGCGCGATCGCCCCGATCAACTCCGTGTTCAGTCCCAAGAACTGCCCGATCGTGCTGCTGACGGAGTTCACTTGGTTAACGTGATCGATACGCGTCGAAATGTGATCATTCTTCGTCGTGAAAAAAACCTGTGTTTTGTGTTTCAGCCGACTGTATGCCGTCGAATGAATAATCCGCGTGTAGTCCCGTCCGAACTCGGTACGAAAATCACCTTCACGCCGATAAAGACGCCCTTTTCTGGCGACTGCCTGTCGCCAATGAGGATGTTGCTCATCCATCCGCACACTCGCAAAAGACCCTTTCATCGTTCCTCCTTTATGTGGATTTTTTCCGCTTGTAATAGTGATAAATTCCGTAAGCCACGGCAATCCCCATCACGAGAACCAGTAAACGTCCGCCATGCTGTTGTATATGAATCAAGTCATGCCCCAACCAAACTTCAATGACGACGGCAGGCAATTTACCGACAAAAGTCGCCGCCGTATGGTCACGAAAGCCGATCTTGCTCATCGCTATCAAGGCAGTAAAGAGAACGTTGGGGGAATACGGGATCGCTCTGGCAATAGCGACATTCTTTATCGTACTGTACGAATCAATTTTGCTGAGCATATTGCTCTTTTCAATCAAGCGCTGCGCGTAGCCGCGCAAAACGGTTCGCATGATCAGAAACCCCGCTTCATTGCCCAGAAACTCGCCGATCCATGAAATAATGATGCCGGGAATTAACCCGAACATGATGCCGTTGACAATGAGAAAAGGCAATGACGGCAGGCCGGTCATGTTGGTCAAAACGATCATGAAAATACTGATAGCCATCGCACCGTAGCCGAAGGAGCCGATATAGCCGATCAGACCGCGAATATTTCCGCTCGTCGTCAATACCACCAAGTTGTGATAAAAATCGGGAATAAAAAAATGAACGGCCACAAAGATCAGCAAGAGAATGATGCAAACGGCAATTTGCAACCATCGGTTCGACTCAATAATCGGTTTCCGTTTCATGATTCGTACCCCTTTAACTGACGCAACGCCTTCCGGACTTCAGCAACGGCGATCTGTTTCGCTTCTTTTTCGGCAATGTCGACATGGAGCCGCTGTTTTGCTTCCTTCTTGATGCGCCCGTACAATCCTTTTGGGAACTCCGGATACGTAGTGGTAATACCGCGCGGAAAAACAGCCTCCCGTTCCAGGATATACCCTTCAGGGCAATAGCCCGACGGCCTTGGATGTCCGGGATCAAAATATAAAAGGGCAGCATGTTTGCCGCTGCCGCTAACGACGACAAACACATCTACATCACCGATTGTGCGGACTTTATGAAAAAAAAGCCGACCGCCGGTATCGGCTAACCGCAACTTGGATAAATAACTCCATTCTCCAAAGCTCCCGTTAACGGGAATCGGATTGGTCGGGACCTTGCCAAATTCGCCGCTACCATCTATTTCATCGCAGTTTCGTCCTTGTAACAAAGCATTTCTGATGTTCTCCGGCAACAATTGGTTTTGCTCTTCCGGCGAATTAAAAAGCCGATAAGCGCGATTATAAATCTTATCGCTTCCCGATTCGGCCGGTTTATTCTGATAAAAGGCATCTAAAAACCCCATTTCTTTCTCCTTTTCAATCTTTATTTAAGCTTTTATTTATTATATGATGTTCCCTTCCGGCTGTCGAGGGAAGGCCTGCCTTTCTGTATCGCTATTCTTCTTAAACAATTAAAGTTTTGAATATTTTTAGAAAATTTATACATATTTTATATTTTTCAATCTTTTTTAATTCCGCCTTTTTCAGTTAAAACACCGACATTTATCTGTCCTGTAACTTAATTTGGCATAACCGGAAAAACAACAATTGCATTTGCATCATTTTGAGTGTGTATTAATGCCTAAGATGCCTATTGTATTTTTTATGGCTAGTGCTATTATGATTTTAGATAGATTAAACGTTTTAGATTTTGTTTTATCTATCTGTTTACTATAAATCATATGTATCTCGAATTTGTATCACGAAGAGGTGACCATACAATGACACAGTTAAATGAAAACGTAAAATTAGTTATATCACTCGGAATCTTAATGAGTTATAGTTTTGTTGTCAATATGCTATAAAGTAATTAAGCTTATGAATATTCATTTAATTGCATTTACAGACAGAAAGGAGCTTTCCCTATGAGCGGTTTAAACGGAAATTTCAAGTTGATTATTTCCCTCGGCATTCTGATGAGCTACAGCTTCATCGTTAATATGTTCTAAGTGGAAAATGGCATGGCAAAAGCAGCAGTCCTACTCTTATCGATATCGAGATTTTTATGAACCATATCTTCGATAAGAGGAACTGCTGCTTTTATTTTTCCCTTTTTCGGCCAGTCCAAATTTAAGCATTCTTTTTACGCCTTGCATCTTATCATTCAATGACTAATCAGCATAGGAATATCTCCTTTTTCCTCTTGCTTTTCTTTGTGAAAAAATATACTATATGTATGTAGAGATTGTGAAATTTGGAACTCATATTTTACAGCAGTTGCTGAATTTATGACGTTACCGGATTGTCCGATCATATTCATGTTTGAAACAGCAGATTCATCTACTGTATGAAAAAGTATACCTAATTTATTTTCGCATTCAGAAAGGGTGGTTATGAGATGAAAGAAGTAGTAATCGCAAGCGCTTGCCGTACAGCTGTTGGTAAATATGGCGGAGCTTTCAAAGACGTTCCTGCCGTAGATCTCGGCGCTGTCGTTATTGAAGAAGCAATCAAACGGGCCGGTATCCAGAAGGAAGCCGTTGAAGAAGTCGTAATGGGCAATGTTCTCCAGGCAGGCCTCGGACAGAATCCTGCTCGTCAGGCAATGATCAAAGCCGGTCTTTCCATCGAAACCCCGGCCATGACAATTAACAAAGTTTGCGGATCCGGTCTTCGTTGCGTATCGTTGGCAGCACAGATGATCAAAGCCGGTGACGCTGATATTATCGTAGCAGGCGGCATGGAAAACATGTCGATGGCTCCGTATCTCGTACAAAAAGCTCGTTGGGGCTATCGTATGGGCGACAGCAAATTCGTTGATGAAATGATTAAAGACGGCTTATGGGACGCTTTCAATCAATATCACATGGGTATGACGGCAGAAAACGTTGCCGAACGCTTTAATGTAACCCGCGAAGATCAAGATGCTTTGGGCTGCCGTTCGCAGGTCAGAGCTTGTGAAGCCATTAAGAGCGGCGCATTCAAAACGCAGATCGTTCCCGTCGTCATTCACGGCAAAAAAGGCGACATTATCGTTGATACGGACGAATTCCCTCGCGAAGGCACAACAGTCGAAGGTCTCGCCAAATTAAAACCGGCATTCAAAAAAGACGGCGGCACGGTTACGGCAGGTAACGCTTCCGGCATCAACGACGGCGCTGCCGCATTTGTCGTCATGTCTGCTGACAAAGCCAAAGAACTCGGCATTAAGCCGCTTGCCAAAATCGTAAGCTACGCTTCTGCCGGCGTTGATCCCGCTATCATGGGTACAGGCCCCGTTCCCTCTTCCCGCAAAGCCCTTGAAAAAGCCGGCTTGACAGGCGACAAACTCGATCTTATCGAAGCAAACGAAGCCTTTGCAGCACAGGCTGTATATTGCTGCCGTGAGCTCGGTCTTGACATGAATAAAGTCAACATCCATGGCGGTGCTATTGCGATCGGACACCCGATCGGTGCATCTGGCGCCCGTATTCTCGTTACACTTCTCTACGGTCTCCAGGAAGTTGACGGCACTTATGGTTTGGCTACACTCTGCATCGGCGGCGGCCAGGGTACGGCTTGCATCGTCGAACGGATCAAATAAGATTCTTTCACACAGGGAATCAAAAAAAGAAAGACAGGACATGATGTCCTGTCTTTCTTTTTACCTGCACACATACTTTCTGAATGTCCTATCTACGTTTCCGCCATCCCCGCTTTCGACCTATTTATGCCGCTCTGTCGACTGCCCGCCGCGCTATATACTCTCGCTTCCCATGACGTAGCCAGGCGTTTATCGGCAATACGGACGTTCCTACTCTCCTGATGATCGCCTCCAGACAGAGGCAGTCTGTGATCCCGGAAAATGGTTATCCCCTCTTTATGGGCCCCTTTGCTCGGATCCCGACAATAGACGGCTTACCATCGTCCGGCGCCATAACGCTTGTCCTCCCCGTTTACTACGCTCCTTACCGGGCACGTTACTGGGAACACCGGCGACAGGTTCCGTATCAACAGATTCCATATCGTTAATACGAACCGGCGTGACTTCCGGCTTCCATGATTTAAAAATCTTATATCGCTTTAAACGGTGGGCCATCCCATGAAATCCGATATACGCGATCCCGTTCCTGATAGCAAGGCTTATTCCAGCAAAAAAAGAGGACTCCATATGGAGTCCTCTTTTTCAAGCATATCGCTTTTATTCTTAGCCTTCAAAACCGCTCTGGAAACGTACATATGTCTGACGGCGGGCTTTAGCGTCGGCTTCAGTCTTTTCATAAAGAGACTGTGCCATATCGGGGAACGCCTTTGCCAAGGAAGCATAACGAACTTCTCCCTGGAGGAATTCCTGGAACTTCGTGTAGTCCGGTTCTTTCGAATCGAGACTGAACGGATTCTTGCCTTGAGCTGCCAGATCCGGATTGTACCGGAAAAGATCCCAGTAACCGCAGGATACGGCGAGTTTTTCTTCTTCCTGGCTCTTGCCCATGCCCTTGCGGATACCGTGGTTAATGCAAGGAGCGTAGCAAATAACGAGAGACGGGCCATGATACGCTTCAGCTTCGTTGATTGCTTTCATGAGCTGATTCTTATCGGCTCCCATGGATACCTGAGCCACATAGACATATCCGTAGGAAATAGCCATCATCCCGAGGTCCTTCTTCTTCGTCCGCTTGCCGGATGCGGCGAACTGCGCGATAGCAGCCGTCGGCGTAGCCTTGGAAGACTGGCCGCCCGTATTGGAATATACTTCCGTATCGAGAACAAGGACATTGATGTCCTGATCAGAAGCGAGGACATGATCGACACCGCCGTAACCGATATCGTAGGACCAGCCGTCACCGCCGATGATCCAGTGGGAACGTTTTACGAGGAACTGTTTCTTTTCGAGGAATTCTTCGAGGATTGCCTTGCCTGCAGCTTCAGCCTTCAGGAGAGCTTCCACTTTATCAGCGCGTTCACGGCTCCCTTCGCCTTCCATGAGGTTGGCAGCCCAGTCGCTGAGAGCAGCCTGAAGTTCCGGAGAAGCAACAGCTTTGGCTTCTTCAACTTTAGCAGCCATATCCTGACGAACCTTATCTACACCGATGAACATGCCGAGACCGAATTCAGCAGCATCTTCGAAAAGGCTGTTCGCCCAGGAAGGACCATGACCTGCGGCATTAGTCGTATACGGAGCAACCGGAGCGGATGCACCCCAAATGGAGGAGCAGCCCGTTGCATTGGCAATCATCATGCGATCGCCGAAGAGTTGCGTAACGAGTTTGACATACGGTGTTTCGCCGCAACCGGCGCAAGCGCCGGAGAATTCGAGGAGAGGCGTTTCGAACTGAGAACCGATAACGGTCTTCTTGTTCTGCGGATTAGCTTTCGGCGTTACCGTTTCCGTGCCATAGTACCAAAGATCCATCTTAGCGCGTTCTTCGTCCGTATTCGGTACCATCGTCAACGCCTTGACAGGGCAAACATTTACACAACTGCCGCATTCGAGACAGTCAAGTTGGTCAACGACAATCGCGAAATCATATTCTTTGCCAGATTTTGCTTTCGGAGCAACTTTATACCCTGCCGGAGCTGCAGCCGTTTCTTCTTTTGTCGTCAAAACAGGGCGAATAGTAGCATGAGGACATACAAAAGAGCACTGCGTACAACCGATACATTTTTCGCTGTCCCAAGCCGGTACATGCAGAGCCGGGCCGGCTTTTTCAAATTTAGAAGTGCCCGACGGCATCGTACCGTCTTCACGACCTACGAAGTCGGATACTTTCAAATCATCACCGATCTGACCGAGAACGGGCGCTGCAACATTTTCAAAATATTCGCTCGTCGGACGGCCCGCTACCACTTCATCAACAGCATCAGCCCAAGAAGCAGGATACTGTACTTCATGGAATTCACCGACACCGGCATCAACGGCAGCCCAGTTCATGTCAACAACCTTCTGCCCCTTCTTGCCATAGCTCTTGACAATGGAGTCTTTCAAATATTTAACGGCATCTTCGAGAGGAATAACCTTTGCCAAGGCAAAGAAAGCAGCCTGCATAACCATGTTGATACGCGTGCCGAGGCCGAGTTTCTGGCCGATGGCATCACCGTTCAGCGTGTAGAACTTAACGTGATTCTTAGCGATATCGCGTTTAATCTTTGCAGGAAGTTCTTTTTCCAATTCTTCGTCCGTCCAGGTACAGTTCAGCATGAACGTACCGCCGTCTTTAACGCCGCGGAGCAAATCGAAGCGACGTACATAAGATTGACGGTGGCAGGCAATGTAGTCGGCTGCGTCAATCAGATACGGCATTTCAATCGGCTGTGTCCCGAACCGCAAGTGAGAAATCGTGACACCGCCGGATTTCTTGGAATCATAGGCAAAATATGCCTGAGCATACATGTCCGTGTGGTCGCCGATAATCTTGATGGCCGATTTATTGGCGCCAACAGTACCGTCGGAGCCGAATCCCCAGAATTTGCAAGATGTCAGGCCCGTCAGATCCATCGGCATCTTCGGTGCCCGTGCCAGGGAAAGATTCGTAACGTCATCAACGATACCGATCGTAAAGCCGTTAAGAGAATGTTCTTTATTGAGTTCTTCAAAGACGGGGAGAATATCTTCAGGAACAACGTCTTTGGAGCCGAGACCGGCACGGCCGCCAATCAAATCAATGGCCAGACCGCTTTCCTTGACATAATCGACGATGTCCAAATAAAGGGGTTCACCGAGAGAACCCGGTTCTTTCGTACGGTCGATAACGGCGATCTTTTTAACCGTTTTCGGCAATACGGCGGCCAAATGCTTGGCCGAGAACGGACGATAGAGATGAACGTTGATGGCCCCGACTTTTTCGCCCTGACCGACGAGATATTTGACAGCCTGTTTTACAACGTCCGATAAGGAACCCATGGAAACGATAACGCGTTCCGCATCAGGAGCGCCTACATAATTGAAAGGCTTATATGTACGGCCGGTGATTTCAGAAATCTTATCCATGTATTCTTCAACAATGTCCGGCATCGCTTCGTAGAACTTGTTATTTGCTTCACAATGCTGGAAGTAAATATCCGGGTTTTCAGCAGTGCCGCGAACCTGAGGAGCATCCGGATTCAAGGCGCGCTTGCGGAAATCGTTCAACGCATCCCAATCTACCAAATCGCGATAGTTTTCAAAATCCATGACTTCAACTTTTTGAATTTCATGGGATGTGCGGAAACCGTCAAAGAAGTTGATGAAAGGCAAACGGCCTTTCAGAGCGGCCAAATGAGCAACGCCGGCCAGATCCATTACTTCCTGTACATTGGATTCGGCCAAAAGACAGCATCCCGAAGCGCGAGCGGACATGACGTCCTGGTGATCGCCGAAAATGCTCAACGCATGATTAGCCAAAGCACGAGCAGCTACATGGAAGACACCGGGAAGCAATTCGCCGGCAACTTTATACATATTCGGAATCATCAATAAAAACCCTTGCGAAGCTGTATATGTGGTGGTCATGGCACCGGCCTGCAAAGAACCGTGGAACGCACCTGCTGCACCGGCTTCAGACTGCATTTCAACGACTTTTACGGTGCTGCCGAAAAGGTTTTTCATACCGGCAGCTGCCCAATCATCGACATGTTCAGCCATAGGAGAAGACGGTGTAATCGGGTAAATTGCAGCAACTTCGGTAAATGCATAGGACGCCCATGCAGCCGCTTCATTACCATCCATGGTTTTAAATTTGCTCATAGAAAAAACACGCTCCTTTATTTGAGTTCAAAATAATTGACAATACGGCGAAACCGTACTGTTCAGACAAAGTTAAAAGCCCATTGTCATCCGCGCATATACTGTATACAAAATACATTCCGCATAAGTATGCAATACATGTGTCTATATGTTACTGCAATCACAACATAAGACAGTTCAGGAAACCTTCAATAAAGTATTGCTATTATACTAAATATGTAATATTATTATAGTGATATTACCAATTCGCAAAACAACACTTTTATTTTTAGCTCCGGACCAATATACCCGAACGACTTTGTAACTTTCTTCTACCACTTAATTATATTCCTTAAAAAATGGGAATTCAATAGACGTCTCATACCGTTTTCAATATCAATATGTGTCATTTGGTAAACATATACTTTTTCAGTATCTATTATTCCGGGAGGTGGCAATATGGATTTTCATCATCTCAAATATTTCGTGGAGGTTGCCGACAAAAAATCTTTCAGCAAAGCGGCTCGAACGCTGCATATCTCGCAGTCGGCCATCAGCCGTACCATCAAAGCCTTGGAAGAGGAACTGAGTGTCGTCCTCTTTATGCGCAACGCCAAAGCCGTTGAACTCACCGATGCAGGCGCCATATTTTTAACGCATGCCAAACGTGTCGTCTTTATGTTTGAGCATTTAAAGGTCGACTTCGAAAATGAGTTCAAATTGGAACAAGGTACGGTCCTGATCGGCTTGCCGCCGATTACAGGCGCGCCTATTTTCGCCAATCTTCTCGGCGCTTTCAAGCAGGAATATCCGCAAATAGAGTTGGATTTATACGAACACGGTTCCAAGAAAGTAGAAATCAGCGTCCAAGAAGGCCTGATCGATTTAGGGATCGTGTGTACACAACCAAAGGAAAAAGAATTTGAATCATTCTTTTTAAGCCAGGATCCGATGCACGTTATCATTCATCGAAATAATGTGCTCAGCAAAGAAAAGACGATTCCGTTGAAAAAGTTGGCCAATGAATCGCTGGTCTTGTATCGAGATGACTTTAACCTCCATGACGAGATCATTCAAAACTGCAAAAAAATAGGTTTTCAGCCTAAAATCGTTTTTGAAACGAGTCAGCGCGATCTGATGATTCAAACAGTTGTCGCGGACCTGGGGGTCGCTCTGCTGCCAAGCCGGCTCTGCCCGAATAAGGAAACGTCGCCCCGTATTTATGATTCCGTCGTGGTCCGGCCTTTAGTGGAACCGGAAATCATGCACGTGCTCTATGTCATTTGGAAGCGCGGCCATTACCTTTCTCATGCCGCTCAGCTTTGGCTTGATTTTGTCCGCAATAAAGCCCGCACTATTTCTAATATGTAAACTTTTCAGCGGAAGGATGTTCTCACCTTGTATTCCACGCCTAAAAATATCTTGAATCATATCCTTTCGTTGCTGCAGCAGCGCTGTGCTGATCCGAAAAAGCTCGCCGTACTGTCTTTTTCTCTCCTGGCCGTGATACTTCTCCAACTGCTCTGCATATCGTATCTCATCGTGCAAGTCGTTGAATTGAAAAACCTTTCCCATATCCAGGAATTTCGAATTGCCCAATTGGAACAAGATTATAATAATTACAATAATCTTCTCTACTCCCTGAATGAATCGGTACAGGACATTCAAAAAAAATGGACGGACATCAACTTCAGAGTGTTGCGCAATACTTGGCGGTTGGATCCGAGTCAGCCGCAGCCGCCTTCTCAAACGCAGTAATTCGTAGATATGCCCTGCCATGCATATCCGGCAACTTCTTCCGCCGGTATACATGACAGGGCATACGTATTTTTGCAGAAAAACCGATGCCATACTGCCGGGCAGTTTTTTCTAACCGTCAACCGAAAAGCGCTCCCTCTATGGGAGAGAAAATAGATTTTTTTAAACGCCTTTCTTAAGTGATCATCTCCGCCTTCGACATCGCTCATCTTGCAAAAGCGATTATCCGTAACGCAGTCAGTTATCAGAACCGAAATATCAGATGATTTTCGCCTGTCCGGTTAAACAAAGAGACAACTGCTGTGCAGTTGTCTCTTTTAATTATAGTTTATATGCTGTTTTCCTTTTCATTTTTCCCGGCTTTTTTCGCCTTATACCGGTCTGTCCATTTCCAACGATTATGGAGCCAGAACCAGTCTTCCGGATACGTCCGTATACGGTTTTCCAGGATCAGGTTCAATTCCTGCGTCAGCGAATACGTGCGTTCTTTTTTTTCTTCTTTCGTGTATTCTTTGTCACATGCGAAAGGATATACAGGCGGCAATACTTCTATGCAATGGTGGTATGGCCGGTCTTCATGAATGAACACCGGCACGACGGGGTAGTTACCCAATACAGCGAATTTCGCAGGTCCGTCAGCAGTGAGCGTATCCTTGCCGAAAAGTTTTACCATAATGCCGGCATAACCAGGGTCCTGATCCATTAAGAGTCCGATATAATAACCGTCCCGCAAAAAGCGGATCATATCTCGAATACCGGTTTTATACGTTACGTGCTGCTTTTGCATCTGCCTGTACTCATTGATAAAGCGATCGGCGCCGGCATTGTTTTGCTCTTGCGCAACAGAAATCAAGCGCAGCCCTTCTGTCGCCATAACGGCGCCCAGGAGCTCCCAATTGCCGGCATGGGAAGCCATAAAGACACCGCCTGCCGGATTTTCGATGAGTGGATCCAGGTATTCTCTGCCCCTGATCTCGACTATTTCACGCAGCTTTTCTCTGCCGCGATACCGCGGAAAGAGCAAGACTTCCACGATCATCGGGCCAAAACGCAGGGCGCTGGCCTTGCCGATCGCCATCGCTTCGTCAGGATCATCTGTAATAGCGCAATCCAGGATCTGCCGCTGCGCCAAGAGCTTCCTCTTCTTGGGAACGAAGGCCCAAAAGAAATGCCCCAGCCAGCGGCCGAATGCATGACTCCAGGAAAGAGGGAGATGACAGAGTAAAAAACTCAGACATTTCATCAATATATACATGAGAGCGTACCTTCTTCAATCCTTTTTTTCCAAAGCTGCCAACCGGGCTTCCAACGCCTTAATCGTCTTTGCCATTTCCGGCAGCCGCTTTAAGTGGACTTGCATCCGGCTCCATTCAATATGAGGACGTGCCGGAAAACCGGCGTTGACCGTATTCGCCTTGATATTGCCGACGATGCCCGATTTACCGGCAAAGACGGCGTTGTCGCCGATGGTAACATGACCGGTACAGCCTGTCTGTCCGGCGAAAATGACATGGTTCCCCGCCTTCGTGCTGCCGGCGATCCCGGTCTGCGCAATGAGAAAACAATCTTCACCGATTTCGACATTATGCCCCAAATGGACGAGATTATCGATTTTTGTACCGCTGCCGATTTTGGTACTCTCCAGCGTGGCGTTATCGATCGTCGTACAGGCTCCGATTTCCACATCGTCACCGATAGCTACATTCCCGATCTGAGGAATCCGTGTATGTTTGCCTTCGTTCGTCGCGAACCCGAACCCTTCTCCGCCGATAACGGCATGAGCCCGAATAACGGCCCGTTCGCCGAGAACACTGTTTTCATGAATAACGGCGCCGGGATAAATAGTGGAACCGCTGCCGATCGTTACCTGATCGCCAATAAAGACAAAGGGATATATCGTGCAATCGGCGCCGATCTGTACATTTTTGCCGATAACGGCATAAGCCATTACGGCAGTACCGCTGCCAAGCTGTGTATCTTCGCCGATAACGGCCGTCGGATGAATCCCTTCAACAACGGATTGACGCGGATGAAAAAGCACGAGGAGCTGCGAAAAAGCCAAGCGGGGATTAGCAACGACGATCAGCGTATTGTCGCCGGCAGGCACTTCTTTTTCGACGATAATAACGCCGGCATGAATCTGCGGCAAATATTCCGTATAGGGATCGACGGCAAAGGTGACGTCGCTTACGCCGGCCTCTGCCAGTCCCTTTACATCACTGACTTCCCTGGTTTCATCGCCAACAACGGATCCATTCAGCAATTGTGCCAATTCGCGTACTGTTTTTTTCACGATGTACAACTCCTTTTTACTTCATCTTCGCGATCAAATCGTCCGTCACATCGATACCGCCTTGCGGAACGGCAGACTTCACGACAACGATACCGACATTCTTTTCCTTGGCAATATCACCGAGTTTGCTTTGCATATCCGATAAAAATTGACGCTGCATGCTGGCAGCATAAATATTTAATTCCTGCTTGACTTGCTGTTCCTTTTTCTGAAAATCCTCTGCCGACATGGATTGTTGCGCTTCCTGCAGCTCTTTATTGGCAGCTTCCCGTTTTTCATCGGTCTTCTGCTTATATTGCTGAACAATAGGCGCTTCCTTTTGTACCCGCGTCATGTCGACGACGCCGACTTTATCTTCACCGCCGCAACCTGACAACAATGCTGTCGTCAGCATGAAAAGTGCTGCCGCCGCTAATCGTTTTCCTGATTTCTTCATCAATAAGCCTCCTGTTATGCCAGTCTGGCAATAATGTCATCCGTTATATCCAACGCCGTGCCGGTGCCCAAGTATTCGCTGAAAACCATATCAATCCCCTGCTCTTCGGCAACGGCGGCCGCTTTTTCACGGATATCGGTCATGATGGCCTCTTTTTCCGCCTTCATTTCCCCTTCTTTAGCTTCCAACTTTTCCTTCCACTCATTGTTCCAAACAGACGGATCCGGCCGCTCGCCCAAAGCTCCCATCTGCGCGGCAAAAAGTTCGTGACCGTCGTCACGGCGCTGTTGCAATTCTTTCTTTACATCTTCGGCATAGGCCGTCAGCTCCGCAGCGGCTTTTTCCTTCTCTGCCGCCATCGCCGTCGTCACGTCTTCCGGCACCGCCGCATCAGCGCTCGTCTTGTCGCTTTTTTGCAGCAATCCCTGCAATTCCGCCTGAACCGCCTGCCGCTCTGCCGCAGTAAGAGAAGCCGTCTGTAATTTCAACTGCAAATTAACGACGCGCAAATTCTCTTCTTCCGTTAATAACGGCCCGTTTTTCCGGTGAGCCTTCATCAGTTCCTCATAACGACGCTGTAAACGGTCATTCAGTTCAGTCTGTTTAATTGCCACTTTGGCCTGCAGCTCCTGATCTAAGGCGGCGCCGGCCAGTCCGTCGGTAAGCGCAAATTTATCCAGCGCTTTATCGGCCAACGAAGCCTGCCGCGAATAATTCCACTGCTCAAAGCGATACTGTGCCAACAGCGAATTATATTCCATCTCCAGGCGATGATACGTACTGTAGCGCGGATGGCTCATAACGACATGCTCCAAGTCAACGTATGCATACGTAAGGCCCCGTGCGGAAGAAGCGGTCGCTTTGGAAAAAACCGCGCCGCGAGCATACGAATACCAAATACCGGCAGCAACGATAGCCGCAATGATCAATACGCCCAGAACAACTGCATATTTCCGTCTCATACGATCGCCTTGCTTACTGCGAAGAAGAACCGCTCAATTTTTTGGCTACCTGTTCCGTAATATCCGTCCCGCCGTAAAGAACGACGCGTTTATCGACGACGAGGCTCAGGCTCTTCGTATTGGCAACATCACTGACGGCGCTGTCAACCTTATCTTGCAGCCCCTTTTGAATTTCTTCCTGTTTCTGTGACATTTCCTGTTGCATCTGCAAATAAAGTTGCTGTTTCTGTTCATCAGTCATATTGGCGGACTGACTTTCAAATTTCTGCTGCATTTCCTGTGAAGCCGCCTGATATTGTTTTTGTGCATTCGCCAAGTCTTCGCTGTCCGGAGAAAATACTTTGCTCATATCAACAACACCGATATTGCTCGACGGCGCGGCATTGACGGGATTCCCGGTCTGCATGATGGCGATTGCGGCAACGCTCAAGACAAAAATAAACGCTACAGCAGCAGAAAATATTTTAACATTTTTTTTCTTACCCATTTCTGACATCATAATTGTTGTTCTCCTTTTATTCAAAAAATTATAAATAACCAATCACACGAAGCCACTGATCATGGTCGGCAACGACATATTCCAAGCCGATATAATCGTGGATCTTATATCCCAGTGCGAATTCATTATCGTGGTGCGTCAAATCGTGGTCATACCTGCCGTAAAACCGTCGGTTCAATTCTTGCCGCAGCCAGAGATGATGACTGCCGTCTTCCGTTTCATACTGGTAACCGGCACGGAAAGGCCCGCTGCGATAAAAATAACCGGGAATGAAATTCCACGTCAGCGCCGAAGGCTTGAATTCCACTTCACCGTAAAATTCGTGATGGACCCCGAGCTTGCGGCCGAAATGCGCTTTCAGTACCGTGTTCTCATCACCCTTGTAGCCGTCTCCTTCACGGCGGTTCACATCAATGTACGCAGCCGCCTGGATATCATAAAAATCCGTTTCTGAACGAAGATGGATTCGCATGTTTTCACCCATCTCGACAGTCGGCAAAACGCGGAGCTTGTACTTGCGGATAACCCATTGCGATGCCAGTGTTTTCCGCAAATCCTCCTGCACATCACCGGCATGGCGCTGTACGAAGGCAACAGGCAGTCCGGCTAATCCGCCATAACGGCGTTCCGTCTGTTGCCGCGCGTTGAGAAAAATAATTTTCGGCAAATTTTCCGCTTCAAGATCAACATAAACGTTGCGTACAACAGGCAGCTTCGGCAAAAAATAAACGGCAACGGTCGCTTCTTCTCCGGGCGTGATGATGATGCGCGGATAAAACTCCGGAAGCATCGTTTCCAATTCTTGTTCCAGTACGCTTTTCGCCGCGCCGCCGGCCCAGTCCAGGGCATCGACAGGCAAGCCGATCAGCAGTTGTTCGATGAAGGTGTCGGCACCTTGCAGATCACGCAGCGCCAACTCTCTTCCCATCGCCGGCAAAGAACCGAAATCGAAATTCGTATGAACTGCATGAATCGTTTCGCCCCAAGGACGGATCTGCACTTCTAATACCGTCTCCTGTCCCGGAGCAATACGGATGTCCTCAACGGTATACCCGATGAGGACACGATTGACAATATCATTGACTGTGCGTCTGTATTGCTCTTGCTGATCCGCTATGACGCCATCATCCTGGCCGACAAACACATGCCGCCCAATCGTCTGAATACTCGCTGCAATGCGCTTTTCGACCAACGGCGGAATCGCCTCTCCCGTAGAGGAAAGGCGAACGTCGACGGCTGTCACGGCAGTGGCGGCAGCCAAGCCGGCGCCGCTGAACAGCATCACCAAGAACAGAAAGACACACCGTAGTATATGCCGTTTCATAGGGCAACCTAGAACTTGCCGCCGAAGCTGAAGTGGAACTTGCCGCCTTCAGAACCTACACCGTAATCGAGACGGATCGGCCCGATCGGCGTCGTGACCCGGAAACCGATACCGCCGGAATAATGGATCCCTTTGCTTTCATGGTACCACGGAATATTTTCCGTGCCGCCCCATGCCGAACCGGCATC
The DNA here is from genome assembly GCF_900240295.1 of Megasphaera vaginalis (ex Bordigoni et al. 2020). Classification (NCBI taxonomy): domain Bacteria; kingdom Bacillati; phylum Bacillota; class Negativicutes; order Veillonellales; family Veillonellaceae; genus Megasphaera; species Megasphaera vaginalis (ex Bordigoni et al. 2020). Next base: position 41,293 of record NZ_OEQB01000008.1, on the reverse strand, counting down.
GGCAAATACGACGCCTTGCACCTTCTTGACGATGGGGTACCGGTACTCGATCGTCGCGGCATACATCTTATTGCCGCGGAATTCATCGTCTTCATAACCGCGCAGCGTATCGGCGCCGCCCAAGGTGAAGAGATCATTATACGGCATATCACCGTCTGCGATCCCGCCCATCAGGCGGACAGCAATGACCTGGGAACTGCCGACTTTATAATAGAGCCGTTCTTCGGCAAGAAACTTATAGTAATCAAAGTCACCGCCCAAGCCGTGCCCGGCCCAAGTCGTCGTAAAGGAGAGGCGCTTACCTGACGTCGGGTCATAAACGTTATCGCGGTTGTCATAGACATGGGACCACGAAAGACTGTTCGTGCGACCGAAGTTATTTGCTAAATACGTGGGATAATCCTTATAGTCATAACCGCTGCCTTCCCAGCCTGTATATTCCGTCTTTTTCGACTCTGCCGTTACAAAATCGCTGACATATTCACTGCGGACACGGCCGTAAGTGATATTGAAGCCTGACGTTTTCTTATCATACTGGGATACGGAATTCCCCTTTTCATCGTAATCTTCGTACTCTCCTTCACGGTTGAAGATATTGAATCCGATGGAATCGCCGTGATCGTTAAGCCACGGATGCGTATAACCGAAAGTATAATTATATTTGGAATGCGTATGGCCGCCGAACTCCCAGTTGATATTCGCCTTATCGCCTGTACCGCGCAGATTCGTTTCACTCAAGCCGAGAATGCCGACCAGACCGTCTGACTGGGAATAGCCCGCACCGATAGTAACGGTACCCGTTTTCTGTTCGGCCACGTCGATTTCCATGATGACGTCATTTTGATTTTTACGCCCCGGCAGGAGACGAACGTTGACGTCTTCAAAATAGCCGGTATTATAAATCCGCTGCACGCTGCGGCTGGCCTGAGCCTTATTAAACACGTCGCCTTTCTTCATGCGCATTTCCCGCGTAATGACACGTGTCTTCGTTTTCGTATTGCCTCTGACAATGACATCTTCCAGATGACCTTCTGTCATATCAATGTGCAGGATACCTTGATCGTCGATATGAACGGAATCAATGTGGCTCATCAAATACCCGGAATTGGCCAACATCGTATTGATTTCATATACATCCTTGCTGAGAATCGTCGAATTCAGAACGGTCTCCGGCTGCACATGAATCGCCTTCATCAGATCTTCCGTTTTGATCGATTCATTCCCCTTGATTTCAATGCCGTGAACGATAGGATTCATCTGCACGGCATAGGTCAGCGCAACGCCTTCCGGTATTTCCGCGACTTGCGGCACGACAGCGGAAAACAGCCCCGTTGAACCGATGACATTCAAGTCGTGGCGCAAATAATTCAAATCGATCGTATCACCGGCACGCATAGCCAGGCGCGGCTTTATTTTTTCGCCGATCGCCTGATCCGGCAGCGGGCTGATTGCCACGGATGCGGCAACCTTGCCGACATACGGCGCCATCGCCGTATCGCTGACCAAATTGCCGTAAGGTAACGCCGCTTCCTGCGCCTGTGAAAGTATCGCTATCGGGTACTTGGGCAGAGAAGAATCGACTTGCACTTCGCCTAACCCGCCGATATAGGGTACGGCGCCCTTAGGCGGTTCAGCCAGCACACCGGCAGCCGTATTTTCTTCGGTCGCCGTTTCTGCCGGAGCCTGCTGCGGAGCTATCTCCTCAGCCGGTGCGGCCGCAGCAGTGGCGCCATTTTGTCTGGCGGCGATTTCTTCCGGCGTTTCGTAACCGGTCAGCCCGGTGTTGGCGGTTGCCGCAGGCGTCGTTACCGCAGGCGTTGCGGCGGAGCTTGCGGCAGGCGTCGTTGCCGCCGCGGGAACGGCGCTGCCGTTTTGGATAGCCGCCAATTCTTCCGGCGTTTCGTAGCCGGTCAGCCCCGATTGCGCACCTGCCATCGCGGCCGTCGCCGTAGCATCCGTCTTTTCCATAACCGTCGCATTGACAGCTGCCCGTTCATTTTCCTGGAGCGGAGCCGCCGCCTTTACCGTCGTGTTCTGCCCTTCTGCAAAGGGCTCATACCCCGTCGTACCGGCGTCGCTTGTTTCGGCCCATACGGGACAAGTTATCATTGCGCTCAAAATCATTGTCGTCAGAAGTTTTTTCTTCTGTGTATTCATAAATACGCCTCCGTTACCTATTTTTTCTGTGTACTGCGCAGTGTATGCCGACCTGCTTGTACCGCTTCTTCCACTTGCCGGTCCGTAAGAACCGCCTGACCGGCACTCTCATTACTATGTTGTTCAGCTACCGAATTCGCCATAACGGCAGTAGCGGTTGCCGGAACAGTCTCCCTTTCGTCAATTACCGGCTCCGATTCCTGAGGCGGCGGCTGCGGAACCGCTGCCGGCAAAGGGGCAGGTTGAACAGGAGCAGACTCTTTCTTTATCGTCCGTGCCGCCGCACTTTCCACACTCGCCGACTGCACCGCAGGCGGCGGTACGGCCGGAACCGGCGCGCGCGCCGGCCAGAGGTAGAAAAAAGCCGCAACAAGGAAAAGCGCCGTGCCAAAAGCCCCCAAGCGCAATACTTTCTGACCTGCACCGTGATTTTTGCGCAAGTTTTTCATTTCCGCTTCGGCCAAAAGTAAACTCAGTTCCCCTTTGATATCGGACTGATCGTTGAAAGAGCGTTCCGCTTTTTCCAGCCATTCTTTTGCCGATCGGACGCGCGTCGCCTTGTCGCTGTCTGCCTTGCTCATATGCTCTTACTCTCCTTTCAACATGTTCATAATATCCCGAAAGGCAGGGCGATTTAAAACAACTGTCAACAAGTTAATATTCGGAGTTATCGTACATTTCCACTGAATATCTTTCCGAAATATCAATTTTTCATCATTTTACTCATCATTTTTGCTTTCATGAATAAAACGGCTCAGCATACCGCGCACACGCCGTATGCCCCGTTTCTGCAAGCGATAGATATACGGCAGACTGACGTCCAGATCTTCTGCCAGCCGCTTTTGCTGCCGATCATGAAGATAAACGCCTTCGACGACCAATTTTTCTTTTTCCGGCAATCGCGGCAGCATGGCCGAAACATGTTCAAACAATAGTTTTCTGCCGGTCTGATCGGCCAAATCTTCACTGCCGTCGGAAAGCAATTCGGCCAGCGTGATGCCATTTTCATCGGGTTCATCAATAGATAAGGCGGCCTTTCCCTTTCCTTCGCGGTTCAGAAAATCAATGATCTCACCGCGAATACGATGCACGGCAAAAACGGAAAAAGCGACGCCGCGCCGATAGTCATAGCGTTCCACCGCCTCAATCAGTCCCAACGTACCTTCCTGCAGCGCATCTGCCAATACGTCGGCAGAGAGGTGCCAACGCATAGCCTCTCTGAAAACAAGGGGCTGATAGTGCTCGATAAGACAACGCCGTGCCGCCGCGTCAGACCGATCTTTATAAGCGATCCAAAGCGCCCTTTCTTCCGCTGCCGGCAATAATGAAATTTTTCGCAGTTCCTCCATATACGCATTCAGCAAGGATTCGGCCTCCCAGTTAAAACGTGTAGCGGTACATACCGCCGATAAAAGCGTTATCTTCAGACTTCCAAGCATTGATACTGAACATGCTCCCTAAATCATACTGCAAACCGACACGGTTGTCATTATGATTCAAGCCGAAAGCCGCAGTTATCATGAAATCGTTAAATAAGTATTTTCCCATTTCAATATTGTAATAATTTTCACCGACTTTTGCATTCTTCTCGTTAAGATCCAGCGACCCTGTCGTAACCGTAAGCATATCCAGCTTGAGGGCGTTTTTCAATCCCTCCGTAATTCCCAGACTGTTCAGCGTCATACGCAGCCCCGTTCCCAGCAGGCCCGACAGATCTTCTTTGTCCAAAGAGCTGTTATGGCCGTTGCCGTTATGCAACGTAATCAAGGAGATGATCTGCTGCTTGGTCAGCGGCGGATCGGACCGCAAAATCAGGTCCATGGCGTCGGCCATGCCGCGCAGGGTCAGAAAGATCCGATAGTGACTGACGCGGCTGAAAGCTTCGACATTGATGTACGGCAACAACGTTCCTTCTTGCGTAAATTCGGCGCGGCCTTTGGTCAAACGGAAATCCGTATCCAAGTAATGGATGTTCCCCCTCTGCACGTCAAAATGCCCGGACGGAACGGGATTCGACAATGTCCCGCCGAAATGAACGGAACCGTCAACTAACAGGTCATACAAGCCGGAATGATAGAAACGGACATTCTTTCCGGCCGTGACGGAAAGATCGAGTTCCATGTCGACGGCGCTGTTTCCCGACGCGAAATTCAGCGGAATATCCAGTTTCGTATTTTCCACCGTAACGGTACCGCTTAACTTCGGCAAAGCTTCGCCCGCTGTAATCGACAATTCACCGTTAAGGGGCCCTTTATAATAATCGCTGTCCAACTGAAGCTGATTGAACAGCAGCGTTCCTTCGTACTTCGTCAAAACCGGACCGTCCCAACCGACCTGGCCTTTCAGGTCATAAAATCCCTTGTCGGCCTTTCCGCTCTTGTCCATCGTACCGTGGCTGGAAACGGTCGCCGTCGTTCCGTTAAAAAGAATATCGGCACTTATATTTTCCAGGGGATCCGCCACGCCCTTGATTTTCACCGAACCGTTTTTAACCGTAACGGCCCCGTTAATTTGCGGTGCAAGAAGATTACCCGTCAAATGCAGCTGCCCTTCCATCGGTCCGTCGGCAGTCTCGACTAACGGCGTCAAAAAGGTCAATGCATCCAAGCCGGCATGATCCAATTTAATATTCAAATCGACAGATTGATCGGCGCCGTCCCCTTTGATCGCCGCCAAGGGAATCTTTCCGGAGGCGCTGACACGATACGGGTCCCGCGCAATATAGGCCTGGTGAAGATCGATCACGCCGTTTTTGACGTTCATCAGTCCCGCCGCTTCCGTAAAGGAAATGCCGTTGATCGTACCGCCTTGCAAAAGTGCCGAAATATCGGCATCGGGAGCGTCGCCCGTACCGCTGAGCACAACGGCAAAATCGAGCGTTGTATCGACGGGAACAGTATCTTTTCCCAAGACATCCAATAAAATACGGGACGGAAAATTCTTACCGGCTATCTGCATGGAAACGGGGCCATGCATAGCGTACGTTCCTCTGGCGGCCAATAAACCGCCGCCGCTGACGGAAAGGGTCAGCGCATTGATCTGCAGCGTATCATCCGCGTAGGTGACATTGATATCGGCGGGAGCGACGGCATACCCGTCCATGACGCCGCCGCTGATCGTTCCCGTAACCTTGACCTGCGGCGCGTCGACAGTTCCGTCGAGCGCTATCTTGCCGTCTAATTTACCGCTGACCTTCGTCAACGGCAACGTGGTCAGACCGATCAGGTCGGCCAGTTCACCGCCCGTTACGGAAGCTCTTGCCATGATCCAGCCGGTAGCGGGATTATGGCTGAGATTGGCTTCATAAACACCGTTATTTTGTTTAAAATGGAAATTTGTCAAACGCAGAATTCCGCCGAAATAGCCGATATCGCCGCTCACATCCGTAATGGGTATATCGTTGATGACCAACCGGTCGGCACGAATCGTGCCCGAACCTACAGGAGCAGCAGGCGTACCGCCGATGTGCCCTTCGACCGCAAGAATCCCTGACCGTTTGGGTCCCTCTTGCGGCATGAGCCGCGATACGTCCAGGTTATTTCCCGAAATCCGGATATCCAGCGCGTCGCCGATCGATCCAGCCACGTTCAGTACGGCATCGTAAGCGGAAATCATCCCGTTCTGAACCAGAAGTACCCCGTTGGCGTAACGATAATCGGCGCGTACCTGCTGATACAGAAAACCTGCTGCCGAACCGTCGGTCAGTTCCACCGCCCCCGCGACCTGCGGGTCATCAACGGTACCGCTGACGGTCAGCGTATTATCAAGCCAGCCGGTAAGCGGCAAATCCGCTTTGCCGATAGCCGGCAGAAGCCGTTCGAGACGCATGTGCTTCGTCTGTACCGTAAAGTCAAGGCGCCGGCTGCCAAGATCCGCCGTACCGGACGCTTGATGACTGCCGTCCTGATAATACCACGCTACTTGCGGAATCGTAACGGCAGTTCCCGTCCCCAGTAAAGAACCTTCAAGCCTATCAAAGGGCATTCCCGCCGCCTCACCGGAAGACGCCGTAAAGACAACGTCCCAACGAGGTTCGCTGCCGGAAATATGCCCTGCCGCCGAAACGGTGCCGCTCAGCGGCGTTCCCAAATAAGAAGCGAAAATGGCTAAAGGAACCTTCTCCGCCGTAAAGGAAGCGGCTCCGTCACCGTTCGCCAGATGATAAGCGCCATCTGCATGAATGACGCCGTCGCCGACGGCAGCCGTACCGTTTTGCAACGTAATAACGCCATCTTGATAAAAAACATCACCTGCTGCCGAATCGACTTCTATGCCGTCGTACGACAACGCCCCGGCCGATAGGGATCCCCTGGCAGTCAAGCCCGGCAAATCGTTAAGGTTGCCGGCAAGAGTCACGTCACCGGAGACGACGCCGAGCAAGGAAACCGGAAGCTGCGGGATTCGGCTCAAATCGACGGAATCGGCATGCGCCGTCACTGCGACAGCGCCCGTTTCTTTGTCATATGTGCCGCTGCCGCTGACCGTTCCGCCGGCTACGGCAGCGTGCAGATCATCCAGGCTGCCGCGCTGTCCGTCATACCGGACAACGGCGCCGGCATGTTCAATCAAAAGGCCGTCATAAGAAGCGTCATGCAGCGTCACATTTCCCTGTAAACGCAAGTTATCGACGGTTCCCCAAACGGTTCCCGTAAACCCGGCCGTACCGCTTAACGGCAAATCGGCCAAAAAACTGCGAAAGGCATCTGCCGAGAGCTGCGGCGCCGTAATATCCAGATTGAAGACAGGCGCGCCCGTATCCGTTTTGATGACGCCGCCGACGGTAACGGACTGACCGTTAACAGCGCCTGTAAGCTGTTTCAGAATAACGTCGCGGCCGTCCAGCTGCAGCCGTCCGGACAGTTCCGACAGTTCGCAGCCGTAAGCCTGCGCCGCACCGTCCTTGAGATCGGCCTGCCCGCTCAACGACAACCCGTTATGACTCTGCACGGCACGCAGCCGAATCCGTTCCGCCCTGCCTGCCGTGATCTTGACGGCAATCGTTGCCGGCATAAAAGGCATGAGCCTCTTCAGTTCAAGGGCCTCCCCATTCACGGTCAGATCGAACTGCCGTTTCGACCGATAGTGCCCGGACAGCGATATCTTTTGATCATCTGCCAGGAACGTCGCATCGGCAGCAAGGCCCGGATAATCGCTGAAGGAAACGGCTCCCTCGATTTTCGTGCCGATGAAAACGGAATAATCGGGAAGCTGCACGCGCACGGTTCCGTCATGAACGTTAACGGTACCGCGAAAACCGGAATCGGTCTGATCCCGGTTCGGCTTAACCAACGATTCTATATTCCACGCCTGAGTCCGATCATTTTGCCAAAGATGGACGACGGCGCCGTTGATGTCGACAGTATCGACGATCGCCGCCGTTTGACTGCGCCGCAGCAGCTGCAGCGGATTCAGCGTAATGTCGACAGACTGCGCTTCCACCGTAATGTGTCCCTGCCGATCTTTCACTACAGGCTCCCGGACGATGACATGACCGGTAAGAGAAACATCCAAGCCGGCAAACGATACCGTACCGTTTATACTTTCATTTGCAGTTTTTTGCACCAATGCGGTCACCTGAGGCAGCCACAGCCCTCTCCCTGCTGTAAAGGCCGCAACAAAGAGTACGCATATGGCGGCTATGACCGGCACGATCCATTGTCGTTTCATCCGTTACCTCTCCTGCCTGTAAAGACAACACAAAGAGAGAATTGCATCATCACAATTCTCTCCCCCTGTAGTTGAGCGGCAATGCCTGCCGCTACTGAACAACCGTATTTATCGTGCCGGACGGAATGACGACGCCGGAACGGACATCTACCCCCATAGCCTGTTCCAACGTGGCGATTCCGACATTATAATCATACAACGCCTGGATATTATTGGTTCTCGCTTCATTCAGGCTGAGCTGCGCATCGAGGACATCCAGATTGATGCCGACGCCGGCCTGATAGCGGACAGATTGAATCTTGAAGTTCTCTTCAGCCTGATTGATAACGGTCTGTGTCGCTTCCACTTTCTGCGCCGCGCTGCGGATATCCAAATAAGCTTTTTTTACTTCAAGTTGTACGGACTCGCGCACTTTTTGCTCATTTTCCCTTGCTGTCAGCAACGATTGTTTCGCTTCCTTGATCTTGGCGTTCGTAGCGCCGCCGTCGTACAGGCTGTACGAAACACCGCCCGTAATGGCCCAGTCACGATTATCCCAACCGGGGAAGGACGTATCGCTCCAACCGTTGGAAGCGCCGATACTGACAGTCGGACGATGACCGGCTTCGGCAATGCCGATCGTCTCTTCCGCTTCCTGCACGGCCAAACCGGCCTGCAATACGTCAGGACGATACTTCATGGCATAATCAATCGCCTCTTCCAGCGATATCGTGTATTCATTGAAGGGCAGGCGGTGATCGGCCAAAACCAACTTGGTCTGCACCGGCAGCCCCAGAATATTATTCAAGCTGGCTTCGGCGTTGGCCACGTTATTGGCAGCCGTTACGGCGTCCGTCTTGGCATTGGCCAGGGACACATCGGAGGAAAGCACGTCTACCTTGGCAACGGTACCTACGTTATAACGGGCCGATACGTTATCAACATGCCCCTGTAAATTGGTCACCGATTCGTCGTACACGTCCTGCAATTCTTCGTATGCCAGCAGACCGTAATAGGCGGAAATGGCATTCAGCTTTGTTTCCTGTTCGACGCGCAGAACTTCTTCCTGCGCCGAAGTCTTGCTCAATTGAGCAACGGCAATATTCCCTTCCGCTTTGCCGCCTGTGTAGAGCGGAAGCGTCAAGGACAATCCGTTGGTAAACTTATTAACGGTATTTGTCGATGCGCTGCCTGCACGGCTGCTGCTCCATGTATAATCCAGTTGCGGCATTTTACTGGCCCGGGCTTCATCAATGGCGTATTCGGCCGACTTCAAACTATAATGCGCCATTTTGATATCGCGATTATAATCGAGAGCCATTTGCACGGTCTTCGGCAGGTTCAATTCGACAGCCTGGTTCGAAGCTACGTGCCCTACGACGATGACCGGATCGGCTTCTTTCTGCTTCGCCGCTTTGGCTGCCAGCTTCTGCATATCTTGCTGAATTTTTTGCGCCAGTTCCTCCCGTAAAGCAGGCGGTACATCGGCGTTTCTCTCAGCAATGAGCTTCGCCGCCGCTGCCTGCCGCGCCGCTTGATCGGCCTGACCGGCGGCAACCTGCGTATTGGCCGTTACCGGCTGTTCCAAGGCGACAGGCTGAACGGGCGCCGCCGCAGATGCAGCCGTACCGATGGAAGTAATCACCATTGCCGTCAAAATACGTGTATACAAATGCTTGTTCATTCAGGATCCCCCCACATGTTCATAATAACTGACCGTCTTTGTTTAAAAGACATAATTGATACCGTAATAATTGCCGCCGTCACTGCGGTCCATGGGCCGCGTAAACTGGCCGAAAAGATACATATTCGAAGTCAGGCGGAACTGCGCTTTCAGCCGATACCGCCAGTCATCAGGATTATATCCTTCCAAAGACAAGCGGAACGGTTTATCGACAAAGAAATCCAAGCCGCCGCCGAGATCACCGTTGATCAGGCCGATACGACTGTCAAAAAAACGGCTTCGCCGCCCATATTGCAAATCCAGCCCCGTACCGCCGCCAATATTTTCAGCTCCCAGCAGAGCGAATGTATTGCCGCGGTACACCTTAAAATTTACGTGACCACGGCTTTCATTTTTCGTATCGTTATATAACAGGCCCACATCGCCGTCCATTTTGATGTCGCCTTTACCGCCGAAAAAATGGTTGACCTTGTCCGATATCTGCGCCGTATTGCGGAGCGTCGTCTTGATATCGGCACTGCTTTGCGGATCCGTTGCAATACTCTCCATGGAACGGGCTATGTTTTCAAAACGGTCGGATATGGATTTGATATTCCCCACAGTGGCCCGCATATTATCGGACAGGGAGCCGTCACCGTCCAGACGCTGCACCGACTCGTTCAGCGCCGTCGTCATGGCGGCCATATTGGCCGTCATTTGCTGCACATTACCGGCATTTGCTTCCATCATGCCGTTGGCGTTGCCTGTCAGCGCTTCCAGATTCTGCAGAGAGCCGCGCATGGCGGCCTGCGTCTTTTCATCGCCAATAACCGTATTGACATTACGCATCATCAGATTGACGTTAGTCAGCAATTTATCGGCGCTCTTCATCATATCGTTGACGGTCTTAGCATCACTGCCGCTCAAATAGTCGCCTTCTGCCGCCAGATTTTCACGATCTTCACCGGCTGTGATGGAAACGATCTTTTCCCCTAAAAGACCGTCCGTCGTAATCGACGCTTTCGAATCGCGGGGAATTTCCGTTCCCTTATTCAACTTGATCCTGACGTCGACACCATCCTTCGACGGCGTCACGCTCTCCACTTTCCCGACATTGACGCCGACATAGCGAACGGAGTTTCCCGGATGTAGCCCGTTGGCATCCTTGAACAGGATATGCAGCGGATAGCCCGGCTTTCCGAAAACCTCCGTATGCGCCAGAGAAACAACGACAAAGGTAAACAGCAAAACGCCGACGATAGTGACCAGGCCGACTTTCGCTTCTGCACTCCAATTCATATGGCTCTCTCTCCTTCTTCAGGAAGTACGCCGCCATGAATAAACAGTTGTACATCCCTGTTCTTTGTATGCTGAAATTCGTCTTTCGCTGCGATCAAGCGGAAGGTACCGTCAACGAGCAGCGCCATCCGGTCTGCCACATAAAAAGCCGACTCCATGTCATGTGTGACCAGGACGGATGTCGTGTGCAGGTGCCGCTGCGTATCGACGATCAGTTGGTTAATATCCCGGCAACGCAACGGATCAAGTCCCGCCGTCGGTTCGTCATACAGGATAACCTGCGGCTCCAAGGCAATCGCCCGAGCCAGACTGACGCGCTTCTTCATGCCGCCGGAAAGATCGTTCGGCATCATCTGTTCAATGCCGTCCAACCCGACGAGGTGCAGCTTTTCCCTGACCACGGCCTGCACTTCCGCTTCCGGCAAACGGCGGTGCTGCCGCAGCCCGAAGGCGACGTTCTCACCGACGGACAGGGAATCGAAAAGGGCTGAATATTGAAAGACCATGCCCATCCGCATCCGCACCTTATCCAGCTCATCCTCATTATAGGACGTAATATCCTGCCCATCAATCCACACGGAACCGCTGTTCGGTTTTTGCAGGCCGATGATGAGCCGCAGGATCGTGCTCTTGCCGGAACCGCTGGCGCCGAGTATGGCCAGGGTTTCGCCATCACGAATGTCCAGGTCAATATGATTCAAGATGACGTTTTCGCCGTAAGCGACGGTCACATCCTGAAGACGTATCATAGCTTCTCCTAATACAAAATAATGGACAATAAATAATTGCAAATGAAAATAAAGATTATCGACGTCACGACAGACCGCGTCGTCGCCTCTCCGACCCCTTCGGCGCCGCTTCTGGCGTGCATTCCCTCATAACAGGCGACGAGGGAAATAATGCCGCCGAAAAACATGGCCTTGATCATGCCGAAAGCGATATCGCTGACTTTGGTGAATAATTCGATCGAATTAATATAGGTAAAGTGACTCAATCCGGCACTGACGATAGCAACGGCATAGCCGCCGCCCGTACCGATGAGATACCCGTAAAAAGTAAGAATCGGTACCATGATCACGCAAGCGGCAAAACGGGGAACGACGAGATAGGAGATCGGATTCGTCGCCATACAACGGAGCGCGTCAATCTGCTCCGTGACCTTCATCGTACCGATTTCGGCCGTCATAGCCGCACCGACCCGTCCGGCTACGACAACGCCGGTCAGTATCGGTCCCAATTCGCGCCCCATGGCCACGGACATGATACCGCCCAACGTCGACTGGGCGCCGTAGCGGAGCAGAATATCGACGATCTGCAGCGTCATGACCATCCCTGCAAACAGCAGGGTCAGGCTGACGATCGGCAGGGAATTGACGCCTAAATGAGCCATTTGCGCGACAGTCAGCGAGCGCCGGATTTTCGGCAGCTGCCGCAAGGTCTCCACAAAAAGCATGGCGAGAACGCCTACTTGCGCGAAAACATGCAGCGTAAACCGTCCTATTTTCTCCAGTAAAACCTGCACGAACACGCCTCCTCATTACATATTAATACACCTAACTATACCATTATTGGCGGACCCTGTAAAACAAGGCGCGTCAATTGTTAGAAAACTGTGAGGAAACTTAAATACCAGCCTCAGTTTCCTCACGTTAGATGATATCATGACAGAGCATAAATATCAATTAAAAAGGAGCCTTTCAAGCTCTTTTTCCCTTTCTTTTCAAAAAAAATTCCTTTCTAAAGAAAGGAATTTTTTTATTCAGCCGCGTCAAAAATCGTCTTCAGCCTGGCATTGCGCCTGGCGTCGGAATTATCGCCGCCCGCATCGTCGCCGGCTTCATCGGATGCAATACCGGCAGTAGTCGACTGCATTTCTCCGTCGGCCTTTTCCTCTTCACTGATCAGGGCTTTGCCTTGCTGCAGTTTGTGGTTCTTCTTCAGTATGGCGTCCCGTTCCTTCGTGCCGACGACTTTGATCGTCAGCTGCCCGTCTCCCTTGACGATATACGGCGTCGCCAGGCGCGCTTTGGCTTCCTTGGCTTTTTCGTCACCTAGCAACTGTTTATGAGGCTTGAGCATATCTTTCGCTGCATCACCCTGCTCTTTTCCCTGAATTTTTGCTTTCGGAGCGGTCTTCTTATTGTCATTGATCATGCTGACGTTTCTTTCGAGGATTTCGATAACCAAGTCGTTATTGGCGTCTTCCGTTTCAATTTCCTTTTTCAAATCAGCAAAATTCTTGTAATGGCGAAGCCGTTCAATAATCTCGTCCGTCAGATTATACCGCTGTTTTTCGATCAGGTACGGCAACGGTACGACGCCGCCGCCGCGAATTTCCAGAATCATGTCCCCCTTCGGCTGGTCTTTCGGCACGGTAAAGGTCATTTCCTTGATCTCGTCTTCACCGCGGAAAGGGTGGAGCGTCACCTTGAAATAAACCGTATCACCGGGACTAACGACGACGGGACCGGCTGTCGCGTCAATAATACGCGCCGATTTTCTGGCCTGCGTAATATCGACCTTCATGTCTATGTCCAGAACGGGATAGTCGATGAATTCATTGTGTTTCAGTATATCCAACACGGTATATAATTCATCGATGCTTTTCTCATTAATGTTATCTTCGGAATAATACATATTGTGACGCGTAATATCCTTGTCCCTGCCTTCGGCGGAACGGATCGTATACGTCAGCGACGCCGTGCCGCCGCCGTTGCGATCAATCGTCTTATTCACCGTGTTATATACGGTTGTCGCCGCCAGGACAGGCGTCAGTTCATTGTCTTCAATGAGTTTCACGTGCCGCAGACTTTCCGTATCGGTGTCGTTGTCCCGTACGCGAATGAATTCGGGGATACCCGGCGCCAACTGATTGCAGACGCCGGCGATTCCGGCGCCGCGGTCCTGCAGCACTGAGCCGACTTCCGAGCCGATGGACCCTAATTTAAATGAACTCTGCAGGTTATTGACGATCGTAAAGATATAGGCATTATGCATGAAATAATCCATGCTGCCACGCTTCAGAAAGGGGTGTCCGAACGCGACGATGTGGTCACTGTCAACATAAGTTACGGTGCCGATGGCGCCGAGCTTCATGTCACCGTTGACGAAAGCCGCCGCCACGGAACTGCCCGGCTCCAGGGGCCACGCCGTTTCATCGCCGGCAGCCGTCGCCGTACTAACGGGGACGAAATGATACTGCGCCAACTTTCCCTTCATCCACTCCAGTGAAATCCCGTCAAACCCGGAAGCCATCAGCGGCGTAGCTATCGGTATCAGTCCTGCTTCTCGCGCATTGAAAGGCCGGATTTCTTCCTTCGTCGGTACATTCCACAATTTCACCATATCCGCAATCGGCGTGATCATGCCGACTTTTGAATTCGTAAATGACCAGCCGTAAGCGACGGCGCCGACAAGTTTGCCGTTCACGTACACGGGACTGCCGCTCATGCCCTGCGCGATCCCGCCGGTTTCCTGCATCAAATCGCCGGAAAACCTTGCCAGAACCAGGTCTCCCGAAGGCCCGCTGTTCTTCATAACACCGAGTATCTCTACGGGAAACGTCTCAATTTTCCTGCCGTGAACAACGGTCTTGGCATAGCCTGTCATCCCCGGTTCGAGGTCTTGTATATTCATGAACTCTTCAGCTGCCGTTCCGGGCGCTGAAAAAGCGTTCAGGCAAAGGGCGGCCGCACAAGCCGCCAATACGGAAAGAAACCGTTTTCCCATCATGTTCACCGCTTATTTCTCTTCCAATACGACGACAACTGCGCCCGATTCGACGGAAGCGCCTGCCGCCACGTGAACGCTTTTCACCGTTCCGTCGCCGTTGGCGCGAGCCGCCGCCATGGGGCCTGCCAGGGAATCGACCGTCACCAGAACATCGCCTTCTTTAACGGCTGTACCGACAGGCGTGACGGAAACGACGTTACCGCTCAATACGGATGTATACGGCACATCGGCCGCCGTCGCCGGCGCACTGAACAAAGAACCTGCCAACCCTAACGCCGCCAATACTTTATATTCTTTTTTCATTGTTTTTCCTCCTATCGTAAATCTTCAAAACTGTCCTTCAGCCGGTCCAGTTCCAAAAGGGCCTTGCCGGCGCCGTTAACGACGCACAAAAGCGGATCGTCACTGAGGTATGCCGCCATCCCCGTCGTTCGGGAAATGAGCCGGTCAAACCCGTCCAGGAGCATGCCGCCGCCGGTCAGGACAATGCCGTGATCGGCAATGTCGGCAGCCAGTTCTGGCGGAGTTTTTTCCAAAATGGATACGACTGTCCGCAGAATCCGTTCGATCGGTTCCTGCAGGGCCAGGCGAATTTCCTGTGAATCGATGTCGACAGTCGTGGGCAGACCCGTTTCCGTACTCCTGCCCCGCACGTCTGCCGTCAGATTGCGGCCGTCAGGCAACGCCGTGCCGATCAGCGTCTTCAATTCTTCCGCCGTATGGTAGCCGACTGTAATATGCTTTATTTTTTCCAAATAATGGATGATCGCTTCATCAAAGGTATGGCTGCCGATACGCAGCGACTCGCTGATAACGATGCCGCTGAGACTGAGAACGGCCACATCTGTCGTACCGCCGCCCATATCGATCACCATGGAGCCGTTGGAAGCGGCAATATCAAGGCCGGCGCCGAGAGCCGCCGCCAAGGGCTCTTCCATGACGACAGTCTTTCTGGCCCCCGCCTGAATAGCCGCTTCAATGACGGCACGGCGTTCAACATTAGTAACGCCCGAGGGTACGCAGATGATCATCCGCGGCTTGCAGAAAAGCTGTCGGCCAATAGCCTTGCGGATATAATATCGCAGCATATACTCCGTTGCGTCATAATCGGCAATGACGCCGTATTGCAGCGGATGATAGGCCCGAATATTGCGCGGCGATCTGCCGATCATCGCCTTGGCTTCCTGACCGATGGCGACAATCCGGTAGTCCGTTGTGTCAACGGCAATAACGGACGGTTCATTGACGACAACGCCGCGTTTCTTTACATAGACGATAATATTTGTCGTCCCCAAATCGATGGCAACGTCCGTTCCCAGCCAGTAAGCAGGCGACAAGTACCGCAACGGCGACAAGGCATGTATAGTTTTCTTATTCTTCGTCGCTATTGATTCTGACAATATCTGCACCTAGCCTTTGCAATTTTAACACAAAATTGTCATAACCCCTGTCAATATGATAGAGTGAGCCGATTTCCGTCTTCCCCTCGGCAACGAGTCCGGCCATGACCAAGGCGGCACCGGCGCGGAGATCTGTCGCATTGACGCGTCCCCCCTGCAGGTGGGGCACGCCCTCGACAATAGCGCTGCGCCCTTCGATGCGGATCTTGGCGCCCATACGTTTGAATTCTTCAACATGCATGAAGCGGTTTTCAAAAACCGTTTCCGTGACGACACTCGTTCCTTTGCAAATCGTCGTCAACGCCATAAACTGGGCCTGCATATCCGTCGGAAAACCGGGATAAGGCAATGTTTTGATATCGACAGGCTTTAAATCGCTGCTGCCGATGACGCGAATCCCTTCAATCTCTTCTTCAACGGTGGCGCCGGCTTCTTTCAACTTGGCGACTAACGGCTTTAAATGTTCCGACAAGGCGTTTTCCACGTAAACGTTGCCGCCCGTCATGGCCGCACCGACCATAAAGGTTCCGGCCTCAATGCGGTCGGGGATAACGGAATGAGAAGCGCCGTGCAGCTCCTTTACGC
The DNA here is from genome assembly GCF_900240295.1 of Megasphaera vaginalis (ex Bordigoni et al. 2020). NCBI lineage: Bacteria > Bacillati > Bacillota > Negativicutes > Veillonellales > Veillonellaceae > Megasphaera > Megasphaera vaginalis (ex Bordigoni et al. 2020). Next base: position 24,811 of record NZ_OEQB01000008.1, on the reverse strand, counting down.
CTTCGATGCGGATCACATTCGTACCGGCGCCGCGAATATTGGCGCCCATACTGTTCAAATACGTCGCCAAATCGACGATTTCCGGCTCTTCGGCGGCATTCTCGAGAATGGTCCGCCCTTCTGCCATAGACGCCGCCATCAGGATGTTTTCCGTCGCGCCGACACTGGGAAAATCAAGATATATCTGCGCCCCCTTCAGGCCGTCGGGAACGGATGCTTCTATATCGCCGTCGGCCAGATCAATGACCGCTCCCATCGCTTCGAAAGCCTTTAAGTGGAGATCGATCGGCCTGGCGCCGATGGAACAGCCGCCGGGAAGAGATATTTTGGCGTGCCGTTGCCGCGCCAGCAACGGCCCCATAACCAGGAAAGACGCGCGCATGCGGCGCACCAGATCATATGGAGCAACGGAATTGTTCAAATTACTGCCGTCCAAGACGAGCGTTCCTTTACAGGGATTTTCTATTTTTACGCCTAAAGAATGGATGACGTCACAAACAGTATGAACATCATCCAACTTGGGAATTTCCGTTAATGTACTTTTCGTCACGCCCAACATGGATGCGACAATAATGGGCAACACAGCATTCTTCGCACCGCTGACGCGAACTGTCCCATGCAGCGGCTTACCACCATGAACAACAAGCTTCTCCAACTTCCGTGCCTCCTAAAGGTGCTTATATATGAGATGAACACATCACAACACTAGCAGTGATCGTAAAAATCTTGCTATTGAGTTATTGTACCATAAATAGCATAAAACGAAAAGAGTGGCCTCGCTGACAAGGCCGCTCTTCTATTCCGTTCCCGCTTCATTTCGTTTTCAACGCATATCTGCAAAAAACCGGCGGACGCCCTGCCGTATTGCCGGCAGTCGCCCATACAGATTATTACCGGGGCATTCTGTACGGCAAAGATCGCGATGGCCGACGATAGTGCGCCGGCTCGGTTCCAAATCATAGCGATCACAAAGATATGCCGTTAAATTGGCGACAGACTGCAGCTGCGCCGCCGAAGGCTTCGCCGTTTCAAAGTTTCCGGCGGCGCAGATACCGACGGAGACATCATTAGCGCCCAGGCAATGGGCGCCGACCATATCCATGGGTCTGCCGGCTTCGATCGTGCCGTCTTTCCTGACGATGAAATGATAGCCGACACCGGCCCATTTGTTCGCCAAATGCCAGGCATGTATGTCGGCGGCACCGACGTCCCGATCCGGCCCGCCGGCGTGGTGGATGATGATCATTGACGTCATGCGGCGGCGTATCAGCTTTTCGCTGAATGCCAACTCGGTTTTGACGACAGGCGGCGCTTTGACGCGTCTTCGCCCCGTGCCTCCCTTTGCCGATGCTGTCAGGGGGAATGCCATGACAGCGGCCAAGACCATCGCTGTCCTTTTCAAAAAATCTCTTCGCCCCATATCGACCCTCCCGCTTCTCCAAATTCCTGTCGCAGCAGGTCAAACAAAAGAGAGCCGCTCCGCCTGGGAGCCACTCTCTTCGTGAACCTCGTTTCTTCGCTGTTTACGGCAGCGCCGCGACACCTGAACGTGCCGTGTACGGGCCGCATTCCGGCACATAAAACGACTGCGCAGGACTCTCTTTACGTAAAACTCCTTAATAAATCGATTATTTTAAACTGGTATAAATCTTTTCCAAGTTTTCTTTCATCCGATCCAAATACGACTCTCCCTTTTCATTGCTTTCCATCGTTTCGATCGGTTCCACCTTAGCGCCGACTTCCTTGGCCAGCGTTTCGGAAACGGCAGGGCTGACCATGTCTTCGGCAAAAATGGTAGTTACCTGATTTCTGCGGCAATAATCGGTCAATTCGGCCAACTGCTGGCTACTCGGCTCACCTGCGGCAAAAACATCTTCAACGCTATTCTGTTCCAAGCCGAAATCACGGCACAAATAGGCGAACGCCGCATGACCGGTCACGAATTGTTTCTTCTGCACATGTTGGAACTTGCCTACATATTCGTCTTGCAACGCTTTCAGCTGCGCCATATATTCTTGCGCATTTTTTTCATAAAAATCTTTATTTTTCGGGTCCGCCTGGATCAATCCGTCGGCAATATTGCGGACTTCGATCTGCGCGCAGGAAAGGCTTAGCCAGCAGTGAGGATCATACTGCCCATGTTCTTTGATTTCTTCTTCATCTTCATTGACTATCGGCTGAACGCCCTTGGACGCGTCGACTTGTATCAATTTATCGTTGCCTGCCGCCTCGACGGCTTTGTCCTTCCAGCTTTCCATTCCCAAACCGTTATACACAAACACCTTGGCGCCGGCCATATCCTTCAGGCTTTTTGTCGTCGGTTCAAACTCATGGGGTTCCGTTCCGGCAGGAATAATCGTCTTAACCGTCACTTTATCTTTGCCGACAGCTTTGACAAATTCCCCTACGGCGTCAAAACTTACGGCTACCTGCAGCTTTTCGCCCGACTGGGCCTTATCCGCGTTGGCACCGTCTTGGCCGCAACCTGCCAGCATCGTTACCATTAATGCGGCTCCCAACAGCGCCGTGATCCATTTTTTCAAGATCATCATCTCCCTTTGTCTTTTTAAAATTGCAAATGCAAACCATCCGCGTTTGCTAAAAAAGAATATCACATTCATCTTTCACTGTCAATAAAAACACACGCTGTTGATACCGGATACAGACGTTAGTCACCCTGTGCGATCCGTATCTTTTAAAAAATCATTCTTAATTTCCCTTCCTGCCCTATGCCCAAATAAGTGCGGCGCATTCTTTCTCGTCAAGACTGCCGGAAGCGCCTCTTTATCATCATAATCAGCTCTTTGCACTCCAATCTTTATGCGCACTGCGCCGCCTACAGCCGTTACCGACGGCAATAAAAACATGCCATTTGCTGCAATTGCAGCAAATGGCATGTTTTTATTTATATCGTTTCCAGCCAGGACAAGGCATCGCCCAACATATTGGTTGTAACGAAATGCCCCAAGCCCTCGTAAAGGATCAGGCTGCACGCCAGTCCTTGCCGCCGCAGTTTCTCAACAAACAGGAGCTGCGCCTCCTTATCCACCGTAGGATCACTGCCGCCATGCAGAGCCAGAACGGCTTTTCCTGCCAACCGTTCTGTATGCCCATACGGATCATACCGATCGATTTCTGCCAGCAGCGCTTCGTATCCTTCGGGAATATCTATATGCAGCGCCGAACGAAAGCGTCGTTCCGACTCGTTCCACCAGCCTGAACCGTTGAGCGCGACGGCGGCCTGCACCCGTTCCTGCCAAGTCAGCACGCCTAAGGCGGAAAAACCGCCGAGCGAATGCCCCATGACAAAAACCGGCAAGTCGGGATATGCTCCGCCGATATAATCGAGAAGACATCCCGCTTCTTCCACATTCTGCAAGATCGTTTTCCAAAACAGCGCATAAGCTTCCGGCGCCGTGTAATCGATCGTCCCCCGTTCGCCGTGATGGACCGCTTCGGGAATCAGGACATCATACCCGTAAGCCGCCAATATCCGGCCGCGAAGGGACTGCAGTTCCTTCGTTGACGACCAGCCGTGATAAAAAATGATCACGCCCTTCGGTGCCGTATCGGCAACAACGGACAGGCAGGGGATTCCTTTTATGGTAAGCCGTCTTTCTTCAATCATAATTTACTTCCTCTTTCTCCGTACAGCCACCGGCGGCTGCCACAACTCCGACCAGATGAGGCCGCTGTAAAGTGCGCGATGTGGCGGTGTCAGGCGGCTCCAAGCCTGTTCGGAAGCGACTTCGCGCAAGGTCTTGACCGCCGTCGTTTGCGATTGTACCGTCACCGCGCTTACTTCTGTCTGCGGCGATCGTCCCGCCCTTTCGGCAGGCGCCTCGTCCGACACGTGCAACGGCGCCGGCCGTCTGCTTTCAGGCTGCGGCCCTTCGCGCCGCGCGGCGGCATCCTTCTCCGCGTCCTGTCGCGGCCTTGGCGTCGGCACTTGCCGCGGTTTGTAGCGGCGTTTTTTGCGCAGCAAGTCAGGCAAGGCAGAGAAGGCGATAAAGAGAATGACCAACCAGATCCACTCCATAAGCCCTCCTAATCTTCTTCGCGATTCGCATGTGTCGTTTTCGTCCTGATCTCTCCGCCCTGTACCGGCGGCATGCCCGCATCGGCAACTGCCGTACGCATCTTCGTATCGGCCAAGACATTATTCATCGTATAGTAATCCATAACGCCCATATTGCCGTCTTTCAGGGCCTGCGCCAACGCCAACGGCACGGCGGCCTGTGCTTCCACGACTTTCGCCTGCATTTCCTGCGTGTAGGCGTGCATTTCCTGTTCCTTGGCCACAGCCATGGCCCGCCGTTCTTCGGCCTTTGCCTGCGCGATCTGCTTATCGGCTTCGGCCTGGTCGGTCTGCAATCTGGCGCCGATATTGCGTCCCACATCGACATCGGCAATATCAATGGACAAGATCTGAAACGCCGTGCCGGCGTCGAGCCCCTTATTTAAAACCGTTTTTGAGATTTCATCGGGATTTTCCAGAACCTCCGAATGATCGCTCGCCGAGCCGACGCTGGTAACGATCCCCTCGCCGACGCGGGCGATGACCGTCGCTTCTCCGGCGCCGCCGACGAGACGGTCGATATTGGCACGAACGGTTACACGGGCCCGTACTTTCAACTCAATCCCGTTTTGCGCCACTGCCGATATAAACGGCGTTTCGATAACCTTCGGATTAACGCTCATCTGCACCGCTTCCAGGACATCACGACCTGCCAAATCGATGGCGCAGGCCCGTTCAAAAGTGAGCGACATGGCCGCTCGATGAGCTGCAATCAAGGCGTCGACAACGCGATCCACATCGCCGCCGGCCAGGTAATGGGCTTCCAACTGATTGACGTTGATATCGAGACCGGCTTTATTCGATTTTACTAGCGGCAAAATAATTTTTGACGGCACGACACGCCGCAGGCGCATGCCGATCAGATTGACGATCCCGACGGAAACGCCGGCGGCCATCGCTGAAATCCAAAGCCCGAGCGGTACGAAATGGAGAAACAACGAGATAATGACGACCGCCGCGATGATGACGATGATCGGCACTGCCAAAAATGAAATGAGTGACATAGAATTCCCTCCTCCTTAACAATCTTTCACACTAGGCTCTACGACGACGCAGCCGCCGTCGATACGAACGACGCGAACCGGCGTGTCCCTGTCGATGAACGCGCCGTCCGTAACGGCATCAACCCGTTCTTTGCCGATACGGATCGTACCGGCAGGGCGCAAGATCGTGATCGTCGTTCCCTCTTGATGGAGAAAACGGCTTTTGTCCTCTTGCGAGGAATATCCCTTTTCCTTCGTCGAACGGTCTTTTAGCGCCAATTTATTAAGCAGTCTGCTCTGCGGCAGCCGGCGGCCGACGAGGACAAAGAAAATCGCCGCAATAAGGACAGCGCAGGCCAAAAGATAGACCGCTTCCGCCGTAGCCCCCAGCAGGTAGAACAGACTGGCGAACAACAGTATAACGCCGCTGATGCCGAAAATACCGACTCCCGGCGTAACGAGCTCCAGCGCGATAAGAACCAGCGAGCCGATAAAGGCCGCGCCGATTTTCAGCGAATCGGCAAAGGAGCCGTCGCCGCTGACAAAAAGCATCGCGCCCAACAACACGGCCGTAACCAGACCGGCGCCGATGCCGGCCGTCTTGATTTCGGCCAGAATCGCCATCAAAATAAGCGCAACCAGCACCATGCGCACATATTCATATTGCAAAACGCCGACGGCTCCGTCACGAAGGCCGCGTTCCTCATAGATCAGCCGTGCGTCGCCCAGGCTGAAAAGGCCCAGAGCGGCGCCGACATCGGCAGCACTGCCTTCAGAAATATCCAGGTCCGCCGCCTGCCTGTCCGTCAGCGAAAGCAATTGCCCCGGTTCGGCATAGCCTGGGAATCCCAAGGTTTTATCGACCATCGCTTCGGCGACGCGGGGATTGTGGCCGGTCCGGCCTGCAGTCGCGGCAAACTCCGCCCGTAAGGCGGCAATATTTTTTTCCGTGTCGGGAATCGGCTCCGCCGCCCCGATGCTGCTGCCGGGCGCCATCACAATATGCCGGCACGAAAGGGCAATCAGCGCACCTGCCGACCAGGCTCGCGAAGGAATATACGCGATCGTCGGTATCGACGCCTGCTGCAACGCATCGCGAATCTTCAAAGCACTGTCCACCCTGCCGCCGAGCGTGTTGACCGACACGACGACGGCGGCGTCATCATTGTCCGCCGCATCGGCCAATACACGCTGCACCAAAGCGACCTGGGTGCCGTCTATTTCTCCGTCAATGGCAATAACATGCACATCTCCGGCAGCATAAGCGAAGGGCGCCAATAAAAGGCAGAGAAGGAGCAGACAAAGCCGCTGCATCCACTGCCGTACGCGCTTTCTGTTCATCTCTTTACCTCCTCAATATTCTGTCTGCCGCTGCTGATCGCATAAAAAATAACCGGCCTTGCGAAAGGCGGCAAGCTCTTCTTGCGAAAGGCTGCGGGCCGCTGTTTTTTCAAAATAATCGGCGCCTTTATTATCGAGCTCGCGGATTCGCGCCGCAACCGCCTCATATACAGCCTGCGGCTTATCTTCTTTCAACCACGCCAGCATCTGATTAAGCCACATGCGGCAGGTCCAGGACGACGGACCGTGATTGTGACCGCGCAAAATACGGATTTGTATGTCTTCAGGAATCTTGGAAACAAACCATGACCATTTCTCCTTGGCTATTAAAAAGCGGTATTCTTCATCAATCTTGCGAAGATGCTCCGCGTGAAGCTCAACGAGATAACGGGACCAAAACAAACTGAGTGTCATTGAAAGGATCCTCCCCGACTTACATTGACTTACGCATCATTACCGCCGTTGATCTCATCGACGGACAACAGAAAGCTCGGCGCATAGTCACGCAGAAACAGGTCAACTTCAGGCATCTTGAGACTTTGCAGCTTTTCGCCGATCGTCACATAAGCTGCATTGAATTCACGGTTGCCGGCATTCTTTTCCTGAAGGCACTTCACATACGCGCTGAGGGTATCGGCAGCCTTTACCAAAGGCCACAGGACGTCGTCTTCAGCCCGGCAAATAAGCGGTTCATAAGCGTCCTGCAGCTCGACCGGCAGCGTTTGCAGCAGCCGTTCTTGTGCCAATCGTTCCACTTCGCCGTACGTACGGCGCATCAGGGGATTAAAATACTTGACAGGTGTCGGCATGTCGCCTGTAAAAACTTCGGCCACGTCATGATACATCGCCAAGACGGCCGCTCTGGCCGGATCCGTTTTGCCGCCGAAATAGGTATTGCGCAGGAGACAGAGGTGATAGGCGATCATTGCCGTTTGGAGCGTGTGTTCCTGAATGTTCTCTTCCTCCGTATTCCGCATCAGGCTCCAACGGCGAATGAATTTCATCCGCCCCAGGATAGCAAAAAAATGACTTTTCATCGCTTCTTACCGGTACAGCCCCATGGCGCGGATAACGTTTTCATACGTTGCAGCCGCTTTGGCATGGGCTTTGGCAGCTCCTTTCGTCAGCACATCGTCCAGTTCGGGCGTCGCCACCAACGCGGCGTAGCGCTGCTGGATCGGTTCAAGAACGGAAATGACGGCGTCGGCAACGTCCTTCTTGAACGAGCCGTAGCCTTTTCCCGCGTAAGCCGCTTCGATTTCCTCATGCGACTGATCCGTAACGGCCGCGTAGATGTCCATCAGATTGGAAATGCCCGGTTTGGCCTTGACGTCATAGCGAACGGCATTTTCACTATCCGTCTGCGCCCGCTTGATCTTCTTTTCGATGTCCTTCGGCTCGTCGAGAAGGTAGATCGTCGCCGTCTGATTCTCATCGGATTTGCTCATCTTCTTCGTCGGCTCTTGCAGACTCATGACGCGCGTTCCGTCGTGGGCGAGCAGAATATCGGGAATCGTGAAGACTTCACCGTAAAGGCGATTAAACCGCTGCGCCAAATCGCGGGTAATTTCCATATGTTGTTTCTGATCATCGCCGACAGGTACGAGTTCGGTCTGATACAAGAGGATATCTGCCGCCATCAACGGCGGATAGGTCAACAGCCCCGCAGGAATGGAATCTCCCCGCTTCGCCGCCTTATCTTTATACTGCGTCATGCGTTCCAATTCGCCGACATAGGACAAGGTCGTCATGATCCAGCCGAGCTGCACATGCTCAGGAACCTCGGACTGCACGAAAAGCGTCGATTGATCCGGATCCAGCCCGGCAGCCAGATAGATAGCCGCCAGCTGGCGTGTTCTCGCATGAAGCATTTGCGGATCTTGCGGCACCGTAATAGCATGTTGATTGACAACGCAATAATAACATTCATTGCCGTCTTGCACTTTGGCAAAATTCCGCAGTGCTCCCAGATAATTTCCCAACGTAAGATTTCCGCTCGGCTGAATGCCGGAAAAAATAATTGACATCGTAATTCCTCCTAAAAAAAAAGCTTCCATCCCCAAAAAAGGGACGAAAGGAATAGTTTCCGCGGTACCACCCCGGTTGGCGCAAAGCCCGGCTCACACACTTGCGTGTGTTTCATCCCGTAACGACGGAACGCCGGCGGCGCCTACTGACTTCGGGCCGCATCTCCCGGGCCCATTCCCAATATTGCTTCCTGTCGGGCTCTCACTGCCGCCGACTCGCTGCAAAGGGGTGAAATATCGGTACTTACTCCCGTTCATAGACATTACTGTATATGCCATATTTTAGCGCCTTTCCGCCGCTGCTGTCAAGGCATGGCCGGTCATTGTAAACAAGCATGGTTCCACTGCTTGACGCCGCCGGGGTACGCTGTTTTATAATACGTTATATCCCCCATTTCATACGAAGAAGGTGCATCTTATTGGTCTTCCTTTCCAAACGAACTTATTTGAGCCTGGCCGCCGTCGCCGTCATAGCCGCCGTCGGCACCTACCTGTTTGTCCCCGGCGCCAAAACGGTCACACAACAGACGTTGCGGGCGACAAAGGCTGCAGCCGCTCATTACGAATTATTGGACGCCGTCGACGCCGTAAATATCCGTCAAGTAATTACAGCCGACAGTACGACGTCGCGGACGATCATGTGGCAATCGGCCGTGTCTGAGCCGGACGCAGTCGTCGACTATCGCGTCAACGGCGACGAGACGGTCCGCACCTTGCCCGCCGCCGAAGAGTCCTTTACAGATAACGGGCAGACGACGTTCATCCACCGTGCGCTCATCAAAGGCTTGACCGCCGGTACGGAATACGAATACCGTATCGGTACAAACGGTAAACGCAGCCCCTGGTTCCCCTTAAAAACGGCGTCAGGCACCGCCTTCAAAGCCCTTATTTACCCGGACTCCCAATCCAGCGACTACGCGGTCTGGACGGAAACGGCAAGAGCGGCCTGGCAACGAAACGGCGACGCGAGCTTTTTCATTAACATGGGTGACCTCGTCGACAACGGCCAGGACACGTATCAATGGAATGCCTGGTTTGAAGCCGTCGAAAATATGATCGCCGCCATTCCCGTCGTTCCCCTCGTAGGCAATCATGAGACCTATGACAAAAACTGGCAAGTCTGCATGCCGGAAACATATTTACATCTGTTTGCACTGCCGGATAACGGCAACAAAGCCTATGCCAATCAGTTTTATTCCTTTGACTACGGCAACGTGCATTTTATCGTTCTCAATACGCAATTTTCGGAATTGGCCGACTTTGAACCGTCCCTCGAAGCGGACGAGATCACCTGGTTCAAAGAAGACGTCGCCAGAAGCGAAAAAAAGTGGAAAGTCGTTTTGATGCACAAGGACCCGCTCCAATATGCCTTTAATCCGGAAGCCAGATCGACACCGCGGGAAGAAGGCTTTTCCGAAGAAGGCAAAACCTTCATGCCCCTTTTTGACGCCGCCGGCATCGACGTCGTCCTCTCCGCTCATCTGCATACGTACCGCAATCGCGGTCATATCAAAAACTTCCGCCGTGACGACGCCGGCCCGCTGTACATCCTGACCGGCGTCGCCGGCAACGTTCGCTATCCTTCGCTTTGGAAGCAACATGCCCTCGACGAGTATCTGGCGCCGCAACCGGAAACCGACAACTACCTGACCTTGGAAGCGACGGATGACAGCCTTCGCTTCCAGGCCTTTCTGCCTGACGGCACGCTCCTCGATACGGCCGAAGTTCGAAAGTAAGGAATTGACCGTCGCGAATCATAGCTGAAGGCGTTTTATTTCTTCAGCTGTTGTATTTGCCACTAGTCAAGACGGTAAAGTATGTTATAATGAACACATCCCGATGGTTTTCGGCAAAACTGCTGCTACTCTCTGAGGAGGAATGAAATATGGCTATTACGAAAGACACAGGTATTATTGAAGCAGTACAGAAATACCCGCAGATTATTGAAATCTTCCAGTCCTATGGGCTAGGTTGCGTAGGCTGCATGGCTTCCCATTTCGAAACGATCGGCGACGGCGCCGGCGCGCACGGAATTGACGTCGATGCGCTCATCGCCGACCTGAACGATTGTATCGCCGAAAAAGACTGACTGCAAAAAAGCGTCCTCAAGAGAGGACGCTTTTTTTGATAAAAAACGCTCCTGCAAACCGACGGTTTGCAGGAGCGTTTTACCGTAAATCGTTAGTCTTTCATAACGCCGGCGCAACGAGCACAGAGCGTCGGTCTGTCGGCATCGGCACCGACAGTTTCGCTGTGCGTCCAGCAGCGTTCGCACCGCGCATGCGGTGACGGCACGACGACAGCCTTCATGTCGGGATGGTCGGCGCCGCTCACCGCCTCAACGGGAGACGTCCCGTTAACGAGAACGACTTCACTGACAATAAGAAGCGTAGCCAACCGTTTTTCGTAAGGCTTCAAATCAGCGTAAGCCTCGCCTTCAGCATAAATCGTGACGGCCGCATCGAGAGAATGGCCGATCGTATGGTCCTTGCGGGCGCCTTCCAGAATGCGGGTCAAATCGCTGCGATAAGACAGGAGTTTGTTCCAGCGGGCTGCCAGATCAGCATCCAGATATTCCGGGTGGGCTTGCGGCCAATCGGTAAGCAGTACGCTTTCTTCTTTCCCGGAAACTGCCGGCATATACTGCCAGACCTCTTCAGCCGTAAAGGAAAGAACAGGAGAAATGATTTTAACCAGCGTATCGAGAATCTGATACATCGCAGTCTGCGAACTGCGGCGAATCGGTGCCGCCGCTTTTTCCGTGTAAAGCCGATCCTTGATAATATCCAGATAAATGGCGCTCAAATCAACGGTACAGAAGTTATGAATAGCGTGGTACATCGTATGGAACTGGTAATTTTCATACGCTTCCGATACCGTTTCAAAAACCTGTTCCAGCCGCAGCAGCGCCCATTTATCAATCTCTTCCATTGCCGCATAAGGTACCGCGTCGGTTTCGGGATCAAAATCAGCCAAATTCCCCAACAGGAACCGGAACGTATTGCGGATCTTCCGATACACATCACTGAGTTGCTTCAGTATTTTCGGCGAAAGACGGACGTCTCCCTGATAATCGGCAGATGACACCCAAAGCCGCATGACGTCGGCGCCGTACTGGTCGATGATCTCCTGCGGTGCCACCGTATTGCCGACGGATTTACTCATTTTACGCCCTTCACCGTCAACAGTAAACCCGTGGGTCAAAACCGATTTATACGGCGCATATCCGTTGATGGCGACGGATGTCAACAAAGACGAGTTGAACCAGCCGCGGTGTTGGTCAGAGCCTTCCAAATACATTTCACAGGGATAATCCAAGTCCGGATCATGGCACAAAACCCCTTGATGTGTCGAACCGCTGTCGAACCAGACATCCATGATATCGCTTTCTTTGCGGAATTCTCCGCTGCCGCAGTGAGGGCAGGTATAGCCTTCGGGAAGCAATTCTTTTTCTGTATGAGCCCACCAGGCATCGGAACCTTCTACAGCAAAAATTTTCTGCAGCTGTGCAATGGTTTCGTCATTAATGATAGCTTCTCCGCATTCTTTGCAATAAAAAATAGGAATCGGCACACCCCAGACGCGCTGGCGGGAAATGCACCAGTCGCCGCGGTCGCGAATCATATTGTAAATGCGGTCATGCCCCCAGTCCGGAATCCATTTTACCTGATTAATGGCGGCCAGCGCTTTCTGCCGATATCCGTCGACGGAAGAAAACCATTGCTCCGTCGCCCGGTAAATAATCGGATTTTTGCAGCGCCAACAATGGGCATACTGATGGCGCAGCGTCGCTTTGGCAAACAGCGCGCCGCAATGCGCCAAATCCTTGATAATCTGAACCTGGGTATCGTCATCAAGGACGAAGCGGCCTTCATACTGCGGCACGGCTTTCGTGTACCGGCCGTCGGGACCGACAGTACCGATGGGCCCCAAATCCCAAGCCGCATATTTCTTACAGGCATCAAAGTCTTCCGCGCCGTGATCAGGCGCAGTATGTACCAGACCGGTACCGCTTTCGAGTGTGACATGGGCGCCGAGAATGACGGGAACTTTACGATCGCCATAGAACGGATGCTGGAAGACAAGGCCTTCAATCTGCTTGCCCGTCATCACCTCCGGTAAGACAACGTAATCCGTAATCTTGGCCGCAGCCAGTGTTGAGGAAACCAGTTCTTTAGCCATCAGCACGGCGTCGCCGCCTACGTTGACCCAAACGTACTCAATTTCTTCATTAGCGCAAATGGCCCGATTGGCGGGAATCGTCCACGGCGTTGTCGTCCAGATCAGCGCATAAACATGATCCAAATCGAAACCGTGCGGCCCATGACAACCGAGGTCAACGGCCTTAAAGCGAACGTAAAGAGAGAAGGATTTGACTTCTTTATATTCGATTTCCGCTTCTGCCAACGCCGTTTCACAATGAGGACACCAGTATACGGCCTTCATCCCCTTGTAGATGTGGCCGTTCTTGGCCATTTTGCCGAATACGCCGATCTGTGCTACTTCGACATGTTTGAGAAGCGTCAAGTACGGATGATCCCAATCACCGAGCACGCCAAAGCGGATAAAATCGGCCTTCTGCTCGGCAACGCGTTCCAACGCATAGTCATGGCATCGTTTCCGCAGATCGAGAGGCGACATTTCGTGTCGGTTAAGCCCGGTATCTTTAATAACGGCATGCTCAATCGGCAACCCATGCGTATCCCAGCCGGGAATATATTTCGTATAATGCCCCGTTTGTGTTTTATATTTTAAAATGACATCTTTCAGCACTTTATTCAGCGCATGGCCGATATGGAGTTTGCCGTTGGCATATGGAGGGCCGTCATGAAGGATAAACTTCGGCGCCCCTTCTCTTTTTTTCAAACGCTTTTCATAAATATTGTTTTCCTGCCAGAACTTCAAAAAATCAGGTTCCCGTTTCGGCAAATTGCCGCGCATGGGAAAATCCGTTTCCGGCAAATGCAAGGTCTTACCGTAATCCATTTTCCTTCCTCCTCAACATAAACAAAAAACGTCTTCGCCCCGCAAGGGACGAAGACGCCAGTCACCGTGGTACCACCCTATTGACTGCCGCAGCAGCCACTTGATGCCGATAACGGTGCAAACCGGCAGCCGTCCCGCGGCTGCAGCTTCAAAGTGATCTGTCAACACCGGTCCTCACCGGACTCCCACTCTCTCCGGCTCGCTGTCAAGACCCTTCGTATTGACCGTCTTTTTCATCGCTTTTACCTGTAATATTACAAGGAAAGCCTTGTATATAGACAAATTGTAAATGCTATTGACGCCTTTGTCAAGAAAAAGAACGGCATCTCCCGGAGATCTTGCCACCTGAGCGGCCCGGTTCGTTTCGCTTATTTCCAGAAATCCAGTTCTCTCGAATCGAGACCGATATCGGCAGCCTTGAACACGGGATTCTTCCCCGCCTTTTTCTGTTCTTCATAATTTTTCATAGCTTTAATTGCCGTCTTGCCCAAAAGCGCGCATGCGGGGATATTGATCAAGCACATACCGGCCATGAAGATATCGGCCACATCCCAGACGGCGGCCATCGGCATAATGGCGCCGATGAAAATGATGAATGTTGCAATAATGCGATAAGCAAACATGAATTCCTTACTCGGTTCTCTGCGGTGTAAATAGGTCAGACAATTATCAACGTAGAACAAATTGCCGATCAAAGTCGTGAAGGCAAAAAGCACCATACAAATCGTAACCAGGAGCGGACCGAAAGAGCCAAAATCGACGGTCAGGGCCTGCTGCACATAAACGGCGCCGGCCGCTTCCTTCGTAATAGGAATCCCCGAGCAAAGACACATCATCGCTGTTGCCGTACAAATCAGCAAGGTGTCGATAAAGACGGAAAGCATCTGTACCAGCCCCTGTTTTACGGGATGACTGACATCAGCCGTGGCCGCCGCATTCGGCGCCGATCCGATACCGGCTTCATTGGAAAAAAGACCGCGCTTAACGCCGTACAGCAGACAGGAACCGGAAATGCCGCCGAAAATGGCCTCAAAATTAAAGGCATCGGACAAGATCATGGCGAAAACGTGCGGCAAGATTGAAATATTCATGATGATGACGATAACGGCGGCAAGAACATAAATCAGCCCCATGAGCGGAACGATAAGCGCTGCAGTATGAACGATGCGCTTGCCGCCGCCAATAATGCAGTACCCTGTAATAACGGCCAACACGGCCCCAATCACCATCGGTGTCGAATCGGGATTATAAAAGCTGTATACGGCAAAAGTCGACTGCAAGTTGAAAGAAGCGACCAGATTAAAACCGACTGCATAGGTCATAATCAGCAATCCGGCAAAAATAACGGCAAAAAAGCGACTGTGCAGCGCATTTTCGATATAATACGCCGGACCGCCGTAGCTGCCGCCCTGTGAATCCTTTTTTTTGTAAATCTGCGCCAAGGTGCTTTCAATAAAGGCACTGGCGCCACCGATAACGGCTACGACCCACATCCAGAACACGGCCCCGGCGCCGCCCAGACAGATAGCCGTCGAAACACCGACAATATTACCGGTACCGACTCGGGACGCCGTGGAAACCATCAGCGCCTGAAAAGAGGAAATGGCGCCTTCAGTCTGCGGCTTTTCCGCGACGACGCGAATGCTTTCAGCAAACATCCGAAACTGTACCAATCCCGTCAACGACGTAAAATACAGACCGGCAATCAATAGCACGACAACGAGAACGGGGTAATACAAAAACCCGTCAAGCCAGTCAAGAACAGGCATAACGACAGGCGATAATGAATCAAAAAAACTGGACTCCATAATAAATCTTCCTCTCCTTAGATGAGACCGGCCGATTGCTCCCCCAGCACGCAATCGTTGCCAAGTCAAAACATAAAACTCGTTTTCATATATAGAAATAGTAATATTTTTTCTGTTTAATGTCAATAATTATACCTGATTATATCTTATTGATTTGGCATAGAATAGGTTTTTTCTATATCATCATTTTATTATCTACCAAAAAAATCTCTTATTTTCCTATTTTTTTCCTTTTTTCTCTATTTTTTTACAAATTATTTCCTCAATATGAAATTTCATAATATGAAATTATACGACATTTATTTCATATTTATCCGACTCCTGTTTCTCGCCTTTTTTTCCATCGGTGGCAGAATCATCATAATCATGATATAGTGATAACAAAAGGAAGAAGGGTGCTAATGGATACAGCATTACTCTTGAAAAAAGTGATCGCCTATGACCGGGGAGACGCCCGACGCATACAACACCTGTTAAAGGTCTATGCCTATGCCGATCTGCTTGCTTCCCTGGAAGGCATTGACGGCAGAACGAAAGAGATCCTGAACACGGCGGCGATTCTGCATGATATAGGAATTCATCAGGCGGAAAAACAGTACGGTTCCGCTGCCGGTAAGTTTCAAGAAAAGACGGGCCCCGTCGAAGCGCGTAAGATACTCACCAGCCTGACCGATGATGCCGCATTGATCGACCGCGTCTGTTTTCTCATCGGCCATCATCATACCTACACCGGTGTAAACGGTATTGATTGGCAGCTTCTGCTGGAAGCCGATTTCCTGGTCAACGCTTATGAAGACGGTCTGACAGCAACGGGAATCATGGCTGCAGCAGAGCGCTTCTTCAAAAGTAAAAGCGGTCTCGCATTGTTGCAGGATACCTTTGCGATTTAAAAGGGGGAACAGATAATGACAGATATCGAAAAATTTTGTGCTATGGTCAAAGAATCGGATAATATCGTTTTTTTCGGCGGCGCCGGTGTCTCGACGGAAAGCGGCATTCCCGATTTCCGCAGCGTTGACGGTCTCTATAATCAACACTACAAATTCCGTCCCGAAACAATCCTCAGCCATACGTTTTACGTTCATAATAAAGACGAATTTTTCCGCTTCTACCACGACAAAATGCTCTGTCTCGACGCCCGGCCGAACGCCGCCCATTTGAAACTCGCCGAATTGGAACGGGCCGGAAAGTTAAAAGCTGTCATTACGCAAAATATCGACGGTCTCCACCAGAAAGGCGGCAGTAAAAACGTGCTGGAACTGCACGGCAGTGTCCATCGAAATTACTGCGAGCATTGTCATAAATTTTTTGACGCCCACTATATGAAAGCTGCCGATTCCGTTCCCGTCTGCAATGCCTGCGGCGGTCCGGTCAAGCCCGATGTCGTCCTCTATGAAGAGGGCCTCGACAACAGCGTCGTCGAACAAGCGCTCTACTACATCAGTCACGCCGACATGCTGATCATCGGCGGCACATCGCTCGTCGTCTATCCTGCAGCCGGTTTCATCCGCTACTACAAAGGGCATAAGCTGGTTCTTATCAACAAATCGCCGACCGATTTTGACACCTCCGCCGATCTGGTCATTTCCGACGCCATCGGCAACGTATTCAGCCAACTGGTTATATAAAGCGGAAACAAAAAAACGCTCTGATTCTAGAGCGTTTTTTTGTTTCAGTCCCGTGCAAAGACAGGCCGGTTATTCTCAAAGCACTGAATTCGCGCCAGTGATTCAACGTGAAAGCCTGCCGCTTCCAAGAGATGCCGTCCCGGTTGAAAAGATTTTTCAATGACAATACCGATCCCGGCAATATGGGCGCCGCCTGCTTCGACTAAATGCGACAGTCCCAACGCCGCCGTACCGCTGGCTAAAAAATCATCAATAAGCAAAATATCCTCGCCTTTGGCAATAAATCGTTTGCTGATTGATGCCATATAGGTCTCTTCTTTGGTATAAGAATAGATTTC
Source organism: Megasphaera vaginalis (ex Bordigoni et al. 2020) (assembly GCF_900240295.1). Taxonomy (NCBI): domain Bacteria; kingdom Bacillati; phylum Bacillota; class Negativicutes; order Veillonellales; family Veillonellaceae; genus Megasphaera; species Megasphaera vaginalis (ex Bordigoni et al. 2020). Next base: position 7,622 of record NZ_OEQB01000008.1, on the reverse strand, counting down.
CGTCATATACATGCCGTCGTTCATCAGTAGCGACGCTTTTTTTCTGGCAAAAACGACGGGGACGTTACCTAAGGCGATGGAGACCGCCATTGCCACGGCAATGCCGGAAGACTCGATCGTCACGATCTTATCAATCTTACAATCGCGAAACTTTGCGGCAAGTTCCTGCCCCATGCGCAGCATCAGGGAAACGTCAATTTGTTGGTTCAAAAAATTATCAACTTTCAAAATACGATTATCAATGATTGTCCCGTCCTGCAAAATCTTTTCTTCCAACTCTTTCATCTCTATCTGCCCCTTCACTATACCTTCATCAAATTGCTGCCGCTAAAAGTAAACAAGCGTCACTCCGTCGCCGCCATTTTGCGAATCTTCCGGTGCGAAACGCGTGACAAAAGGTTGTTCCGACAAAAAATCGTGAATCTGTCGTCGCAATGCGCCGCTTCCTTTGCCGTGAATGATACGCACAGGACTGAAGCCTGCCGATAACGCCTGATCCAAAAAACGCTCCACCAGAGGAATCGCTTCCTGTCCCGTCTTGCCGATAATGTTGATTTCCGTGTTGACCTGAACGGTCCGTACAGGCCTGAATGACGATTCTGCCGCCGCTTTCTTTTCAGCCCGCCGTTCCTGTTTCAATTCTTCCAAAAACGGTGCGCTAATATCCTTATCCGTCACCCGCACAGTCATCCCTCGAACAGAGACGGTCGCCTTCTTTCCTCTGCATTCCGTAACCGTTCCCAAACCGTCAAGAGAATTAATAAAGACTAGCTGCCCCACCTTCAGCCGAGCCATATCGACCGGATCACGCCGCTGCTTTTCCTCTGCCGGCAACGAGATCTGCTGAACAGCGCGGCGCGCTTTATCGATCGCCTTGGCTCTGTCACTTTCTCCGCCTTCTCTGGCCTGCTGTTTTAATTCGCGGATGATCCGCTCCGATTCCAAGCGCAGGCTCCGCTTTAATTCCATCGCTTCACGCCTGCTGGCGGCAATGATGTCCTGCCGTTTTTCCGCCGCTTTATCCTTTTCGTGACGCAATTCCGCCTCCAGCTGCCGCACTGCAGCCAATCGTTGCTCCAGCTGCTGTTGTTCTTCATCCATTTGCTGAGATTGCGCATTGAGCTTGGTCAAAATCGCTTCCATATCAACATCTTGCGACCGGCTGCGCAGTTCCCGCGCCTTAGCCAAGACCGGCAACGGCATGCCGAGACGCTCGCTGATGCTGAAAGCGTGACTGCTGCCGGCGGAACCGATGCGGAGCTTATACGTAGGACGCAACGTTTCCACATCAAATTCGACATGGCCGTTTTCAATGCCGGCAGTCTGATAGGCATAGTTTTTCAAATCATTGTAATGGGTCGTAACCATGACGAGCGCGCCCTTTTCATAAAGTGCTTCCATGATCGCAATGGCAATGGCGCTGCCTTCGGCCGGATCTGTTCCCGAACCGAGCTCATCAGCCAGAATCAGATCGGCGGGACCGCTGTGGTTAATGATGTAAATGAGCTGCTTCATGTGACTGGAAAAGGTGCTTAAATTTTGCGCAATATCCTGTTCGTCACCGATATCGGCAAAAACGTTGCGAAAAACCGGCAATTCCGAACCGTCGAGACCCGGAATGAACAGTCCCGCCTGGTGCATTAAAACGATTAGCCCCAACGTTTTCATGGCAACCGTCTTCCCGCCGGTATTTGACCCCGTAATCAGCAATATCCGGTAATCGCCGCCGAGAAAGATCGTATTCGGAACAACGCAGTCGCCGTCGATTAAGGGGTGCCTGGCCTGATAGAGTTTGACTGTGCCTGTCGGCGATATTTCAGGTCTGACCGCTTTCATGCGAACAGCCAGCTGAGCCTTGGCAAAAGCGAATTCCAGCTGCCCCACTGCCTGCGTCGCCGTGCGGATCGCTTCATACTCCTCGGCGACGGCGGCCGTAAGTCGATGAAAGATCCGCTCAATTTCCCTGCTCTCGCCTAAGCGTGCCGTTTGTAAGTCATTATTCGCCTGCACAATGGCCAACGGTTCTACATAGAGCGTCGCGCCGCTGGCAGAGGTATCGTGAACAATGCCGGGAAAAGCGTGCCTGTATTCCTGCTTGATCGGTACGACATACCGATTATTGCGAACTGTTACCAAAACATCCTGAAAATATTTCTGATACTCCTTATTGTTGAGAACGCCGTTCATATATCGCTTTGTCTGCCGCTCCAGATCATTGATGCGATTGCGAAGACGGAGCAATTCAGGAGACGCATTGTCGCGCAACTGGTGGTCCTTGTCAAATACGGAAGCAAAAGAATGAATGAGCATCGTGAAATCGGCAATCCCTTCAGCTCGCTCCGCTAATTGACTGTACGCTTCCCTTTTCTCGGAAAAAAAACGGTGAATTTCGCCGTAGCGCTGTAAGTTCAGCCAAATATCGACGCATTCATAACCTTCCAAAGTCACACTGCGTTTCGCTTTTTCCAAAGCCGGCCTAATTTCGGTAATGCCGCCGAAAGGAGCCGTTCCTTCACGTTGCAGACAATGCAGGGCTTCTTCCGTATCATTCAGACTTGTCCGGACCATATCCGCATCACTGCTGGGACGCAAATGCTTGGCGATCTCTTTCGACACCTTGGAAGGCGCCAGCTGAATGAGCATATTCTGTATTTGATAAAATCCGAGAATGCGGATACTTCGGTTATTCATTCTATTGATACGCCTACTTTCCTATAATGCTGTGAAAGAAATGTCCGCGCGTGACATGTCTGTCGTCTTTGGTAAAAAGCATCGTTTCCGTACCGTCACAAATTTTCCGGTACTGACGCACTGTCGCCGCAACCCACTGCGGACTGCAGCCGCGAGCTTCGAGCCGCAAGCGCATCGCCTGCATTTTTTGCAGGTCGCGGTAATAAGGAACTATATTCAGCTCTTTCCCGTTTAAAATATGCGTCCTGCAATATTGATCCGTCATAAGCGGAAATGATTCACCTTTTCTGTCTGCCAACGAAAAATGCCCGGTCATGCAGACAGCGGGACATGACCGCTTCCGACCTGTGCCGGCAAATGCGGCTATAGGACAATATTCCGTTACCATCAATTCCTGCCGGCCGGCAACGCAGATCTCCACGGGAACAGCAAGCTCTGCCGCGATTTCTCCGATTTGCCGCAGCGTCAGTTCCGGTGAAAGAGCAAGACCCGTACAACCCATGGCTACATACGCTGCTGCCGTCGCATTAAAAATATTCAAGTACATATCGCCGTTAACAGGCAAGTCGATACGCAGCTGCCGCAACAATTCCATAGCGCCTAAGGCGCCGATATATACGCCGTCTATATGGCAAGCGGCGGCAAGCGCCAATTCTCTGCTGACGGCCTCCGCATTCTCTTGCCGTTCTATCCGCGGCGTCGACGCCCATAACTGACAGCCGTAGGCACGTACGGCGGCGGCGGCTTCACGCCATTCGGCGATTCCGAACGGGCGGTGATGATAGGATTCACCGCCGAAAATGACCCGATCAGCGCCATTGGCGGCAGCTGCCTTTACAGCCGCAACCGTGTCACAACGGACCGTAACCTCCATAGCCTCCAGCGCCTCCCCGCTGACGGGGCTGGCCAGAGAAACGGCCTGACCGCTGCGGGGGCGTTTATACTCGCCGCGTATTTCCGCTTTCATCAACTCAACAGCTCGACGGCGCAACTCATTGATGACACTGGAGGGAATCATCATCGTTTCATCCCATATGGTTGCATCGGCCAATGAAAAAACGGTGTCGCCCAACCGGTCAAGCTGTGTCTTCAGCCAAAGCCGCGTCGCCGGACGCTTATGCGCCGGTTCCGGCACATAAGCGGAATAAACTTCGCCGCTATGCCCCGCTTCATCCCAAACAGTGAGAACCAAACGACCGTCGGCAGTCGTTCCCAAATGGCAATACAGCGGGATCGACTGCCGCAGCGCTTCAGCGGACTGTTCCCGATCCGTCTGCCGCGCGAGGCGATACAAATCCCCCGGAAACAAATCACGGCAGCGAAATTCCAGGATACTCCCCTTCTCCTTTGACGGATTGACGGCTTTTATTTCATCAATTCGTTCTCTGCCGTCGGAATGACAGACCTTGACGATATCTCCGGCCTGAAGCTCCGTTGTCAACGCGGCAAGTCCTTCCCTTTCGTTCCATTCCAACAAGACGCCTGCATACATGCCCCTGTTGCCGCTCTCCCCTTCCGTAACGGTCTTCCTCCCGACCGTGTAGGCCAAAAAATCTGCCTGATAGGAACGATTAAATGTTTCCCTGAGCAGTTGAAGGCCTTCTTCTACAGCTTCTTGCCGCTTTCGCTCCGGCAACGTACAGGAATCCAAAATGCGCCGATAAGCGAAAACCGTATTTCGGACATACCCGTTATTTTTCATTCTGCCTTCAATTTTAAAGGACGAAACGCCGGCGGCCACGAGGTCCGGAATATACGCTGCCGCGCACAGATCTTTCAAGCTCAGCAAATAGACGTCCTTCGTCGTCACCGCTTTGTCGTCCCTTAGGAGTCGGAATGGCAGGCGGCAGGGCTGCGCGCAAGAACCGCGATTACCGCTGCGGCCGCCCATAAAACTGCTCATCAGGCATTGCCCCGAATAGGACATACAAGAAGCGCCGTGAATGAAAACCTCGACGGCCATCTTCGTTTGACTGCAAATAGAGGAAATCTCCGGCAATGACAGTTCTCTTGCCAAAACGACTTGCGTAAATCCCAGGGCCTCCAACTGCCGCACGCCTGCCAGGTCGGCAATAGTCATCTGGGTGCTGCCGTGCAGCGGAAGCGCAGGCGCCACATCACGCGCCAGTGCGGCGACGGCAAGATCCTGGACGATGACCCCGTCAACGGCAATAACGTCCAGATACTGCAAATACGCTTTCAAGTCTTCCCGTTCCGTATCGGCAATAACGATATTGACAGTCACGTAAACCTTGACGCCAAACATATGCGCCGTTTCAACGGCTCTCTCCAGCTCACGGTGATCCAAATTATGTGCGAATTTCCTGGCACCGAAAGCTTTGCCGCCTAAATAAACGGCATCGGCGCCGGCGTTGATCGCCGTCCAAACATGCGACAGCGACCCTGCCGGTGCTAATAATTCTGCCATTGCATTTCTCCTCTTGCTTAAGGTAATCTCTACTTTAGTTTATTATTATATCATACCTGCCGAAATTTCTTCCACGCCTTACGACAGACTCTTGTACAACTCGGCAACGACAGCGGCCGTAACAGGATACGCCGTTACTGCCACCGAGGTCTTCCGCATGGTCAACTCCACATACGCATCGATTTCCGCCGCAGTCAGCGCTACGTGTTCAGGCATCAAATCAACCATTAACGCCCTGAAATCCGTAATTCCGGAAAGGCTCAGGATATCCCATATGCGTTCCGTCTTATGCGGCATCGTTTCCGACATTAACGCCATATACGCGGGAAGCAGCAGCCCGTTGGCACGGCCATGGGATAAATCTTTATAATATGTCAACTGGTACCCCATGCCATGTACCAACGTCGTTCCCGTCTGCGCAATCGTAATCCCTGCCAACATCGATCCGTACAACAAATCTTCGCGCACAGAATAGGGAAGCTTCCCTTTCAGTTCCGTCAGATGGCCGCCGATAAACCGCATCGCTTCTTCAGCCCAGACGTCACTCATGGGCGTCGCCCTTTTCGAAAGATAGCCTTCAACGGCATGCGACAACGCATCAATGGCGGTATCAATCGTCACCTTCTCACTGACGCTCATCGTAAAAGACGGATCAACATAAGAAAGAGTCGGGAAAAGAAGGGGATCGGCAACCGATTCCTTTGTCCCCTTACAATGATTCGTCAGTACGCCGACTTTTGTCACCTCGCTACCGGTTCCCGCTGTCGTCGGTACCGTTACGATTGGCAAAGGCCGAGCATAGGGTCCTGTAAAAAGACGTTCATCATCCAATGTATTCGTACAAAGCAGCGCAATCACTTTGCCTGCATCCATCGGTGAACCGCCGCCAATGGCGATGATAACATCACAGGCTTCCGCCTTGGCCAAATTTGCGGCCCGTCGCACAGTCTCAATCGACGGATTGCTTTCAACTTCATCAAAAAGGCACCAGTCTATTTCCAAGTTCCGCAAACACGCTTGCACAGCATCTTGTGCGCCATTGGCCTTTGCTGAACGGCGTCCGGTTACAAGCATGGCTTTATGCCCTAATGCGCTGATCGCTTCTCCCGAATGTTGCAGACAATCTCTGCCGAAAAATACTTTCGTCGGCATTTCATACGAAAACATTACCAAGACCCCTTCCACATAGGATATTGCAAACTCAACTGGTGATATGCCTCTACTTCTTTGCGAGTCTCTTCCTTTTCCTCTTCCGTAACGGAACGGATAATACGGAAGGGATTTCCGTATACCAGCGAATCGGCCGGGATTTGTTTCCCCTGCGTAATAATCGTGCCGGCGCCGATAATGGAGTTTTCACCGATGCTGCTGTAGCTCATCAGCACGGCGCCCATACCGATCAACGCGCCGGCGCCGATGGACTGTCCGTGGATAATGGCGTTGTGTCCGATCAGTACATGATCGCCAATATGATGAGGCGTGCGAATATCGGAGTGAACGGTAACGTTATCCTGTATATTCGTGTAAGCGCCGACTGTAATCGCACTGAAATCACCGCGAATAACGGCATTCGGCCAGATACTGACACCCGGTCCCAAGGTGACATCGCCGATGATGACCGCCGTGTCAGCTAACACGGCAGTATGATGAATGGTAGGATAAATTCCCTTAAAAGGTAAAATATGAGCCATCATAATCCTCCTGTCCGAACATAATGCAAAAAAAGAACGCGGCCGTACAAAAACACAGCCGTGTTCTCTAATGAAAACCAATTGCTTACCCCAGAATTACGCCCTTATTTTCTAATAGTTTAATACCGGCAGAACAGGCCGGACAATCGCAATACACAGCACCTGCCGCCTTAATTTCTTCGGCATGCGCCAAAAGGGCTTTCGCTTTTTCTTCGCCGAAAAGGGAGATGCCAGCCGACGATCCCGCAAAGGCAATCACTCCGTCAACAGGCATGATATCACCTTCCACTTCAGCGAGCAGTTTCTTGAATACAGCGACCTCTTTTTCCGTGCCGACTGCATTGAGCCACTCCGCTCCCAGCTCTTTCAACGCGCCATAACAGGAAGGCGCTGCTATCATATCTTTAACGACCTGTACTAACTCTTCTTTCGTCATAATCGTACCTCCCTAAAATAAAAAACATAAAATATATGATTATTATAATACATCACCTGCACACTAGCAAGGCGAGTAGTTAGTAGTTAGTAGTTAGTAGTTAGTGGTTAGTAGTTAGTGGTTAGTAGTTAGTGGTTAGTAGTTAGTGGTTAGTAGTTAGTGGTTAGTAGTTAGTGGTTAGTAGTTAGTGGTTACACCCCATTGGTGACAAAAAAAGAGAGACACACGATCGTGTGTCTCTCTTTTTTCGTAATCAGCAACTTCCTATCCTCCCAGGGGGCCTCCCCCCAAGTACGTTCGGCGTTTGTAGGCTTAACTGCTGTGTTCGGTATGGGAACAGGTGGATCCCTACAGCTATCGTCACTGAATTCCTCTC